>NZ_SPPK01000004.1:300000-458804 GCF_004569505.1 Dysgonomonas mossii | reverse complement strand
CCGTAACGATATTCAGGTGGTTATAACACCGGGGCTCCACCTCTTCCCATTCCGAACAGAGAAGTTAAGCCCGGTCGTGCCGATGGTACTGCGTAAAAGTGGGAGAGTAGGTTACCGCCGTTTTAAATGCAAAGTCCGTATACATCTAATTGTATGCGGACTTTTGCTATTGATACAAGCATACAAAGGATAATAGAAAGATACAAATACATACAAAGTAGAAGGATCTCATAATACCAATGAGATTCTTTATTTAGATGATGGAAATAAATACTAATATATTCATCTTTAAATTATTCTTATGTTACATCCTCTATTTTACCTTTTTTAGAAACCTTAATATAGTTTCAAATAATTAAAAGATAAATTCTCATATTTTTTTCTAACTTTGCACGCTCTGCATTATCATAAATATGCAATAATCAAACTATTAAAAGTTTTATAACGCAAACTAATGAAGCTATATTAAGCTCCAATGAATTTTATGCATATGTTTGATATTGAAAAAATTGTTCAGAAAAGAGGATTTATTGATCATTTTATTGAACAGATAATGTATTGATTATCTTTTTAGGAGGATATACCACCTAATTATAATTTAGACATAAAATAAAAATATTATATATTTTGCTATTTCTGAATATATTAGGATATATCATTGAATAAAGGAGACAGAAAATCAAGCAAAGAAGTATAATATATTGTATATGATTTCAGAGACTTTTACAAGATTATAATAAGACCGATACAAACGAATTAGAAAAGTACAGGAGAACTATACTTATATTTGATCATAAACAAACAACAATAAAGGGTAACAATATGCTTAATCCTATAAAGAAGAGAATGGGTAATTTGGTAGGTAGTAATAAGATATCAATAGCTCATTTGCAACAAACAGAGGGTAATTATGCAGATGCGATTCGTGATTTTAATAGTGGGAGATTTACTAATTTCAGCTATGGTTTATTGCCTCCTAGCAAAGGTGAAAAATCATCATGTGATCTGAAAATCAAAGAAAAAAATGGAGATAAAATAGAAATAGAGTTGAAACAATGTAATGCTATTACCTCTAGAGGTGGTCGTATAGATATAAAGCCTGTTAATCATTCTGACTTTGTGCGACTAGAATATGATTTTAGTCAAGAGATTGAAGATAATAAACATTGGAATGTTGTTTTAGTTGTAGAACCATTTTATAATAAGCGTCAAGGTATTGTAAACACTCAAGAAACATCATCTAATTATAAACAAACCTATAATTTGTCTATACAACCAATAAGACAAATTCCAGAAGAAGAATTCGGTATATATAATCTTATTCTAGGACGGATTATTAAAGAAGATAATAATTACGGTATGGATTCGAACTATATTCCTCCAAGCGTAATGATGAGCAGCCATCCTGATCTCGAAAAATATTATGAACTATTTGGAAAATACCTTAATGAGATCGAAATTTCATCTCAAAGTATTATTCAAAAAATACAAGATAAAGACAGTGATTCTGATCTAACAAATAATATGATATTTCTATGCGAAAAGATACTCATTTATATTGCAGAGATTCGTTTTAACTATACTAATAGAGGACGTTTTTATCAACCTATAGAAATAGCCAATATATTTTCTACTTTTGCTCGTGTGTGCATTGTTTTCATTGATTCTATATCTTCAGAAAAAAAAGAAGAATTGTTAAATTCTTTTCATGAATGGGGCGGTATTCAACCTAATATGTTTTTAGAGCTTCTTTCCAATTTGGGAGAATGCGAATACGACCATCAAAATATAAGAAGTGCAATGGCTCGAATAGAATCATCTTTAGCTTTATTTTCTGAGTTGTGGAGCAAAATTTAATGAATAAAGGGACTCTATATACAATACAAAAAAGCTCATTATACCTAATATAGGATAATGAGCTTTTTAATAAATATACTATCTGTTTCTATTTGCTTATTTCACTTCTTCAAAATCTACATCAGTTACATTATTGTCGCCTCCATTAGATTGGCTACCAGTATTACCTCCGGCTTCTTGTCCCGGATTAGTACCTGCTTGTTGCTGATTGTATATATTTTGACTCAACTCCTGCATTAATTTAGTTAATTCATCCATAGCAGAATCAACAGCCGGAATATCTTGAGCTTTGTGAGCATCTCTTAGCTTATTTAAAGCACCTTCGATAGAAGCTTTCTGATCGGCTGGAATTTTATCTCCAAGATCTTTCAATTGATTTTCTGTTTGGAAAATAACTGAATCTGCCTGATTCAACTTGTCTATCTTTTCTTTTTCTTTCTTATCTGCTTCTGCATTAGCTGCTGCTTCATCCTTCATTCGTTGGATTTCTGCGTCAGTAAGACCCGATGAAGCCTCTATACGAATAGATTGTTCTTTGCCGGTCTTTTTATCTTTTGCCGATACACTAAGAATACCATTGGCATCAATATCAAATGTAACTTCAATTTGAGGCTCACCACGACGTGCAGGTAATATACCGTCTAAGTTGAAGACTCCTATTTGTTTATTATCCCTCGCCATTGGACGTTCTCCTTGAAGTACAACAATCTGTACAGACGGTTGATTGTCGGCAGCGGTAGAGAATGTTTCGCTCTTTTTCGTAGGAATAGTTGTATTAGCATCAATTAGCTTAGTCATCACATTTCCCATTGTTTCTATACCAAGAGAAAGCGGAGTAACATCAAGCAACAATACATCTTTTACTTCTCCTGTTAATACAGCACCTTGTATAGCAGCACCTACAGCAACAACTTCATCAGGGTTTACACCTTTCGATGGTGTCTTTCCGAAGAACTTCTCAACTTCTGCTTGTACAGCAGGTATACGTGTAGAACCTCCGACTAAGATCACTTCATCTATATCGGATGGAGAATATCCTGCATCTTTCAACGATTGACGACATGGTTCGATACACTTACGGATAAGTGAGTCTGCCAATTGCTCAAATTTAGCACGAGTTAGATTTTTTACCAAGTGTTTTGGAATACCATTAACCGGCATAATGTATGGTAAGTTAATTTCAGTAGAAGTTGTGCTTGATAGCTCTATTTTCGCTTTTTCAGCAGCTTCTTTCAAACGCTGTAAAGCCATTGGATCTTTACGTAGATCTAAGCCTTCTTCATTCATGAATTCTTCAGCCAGCCAATTGATAATTACCTGGTCGAAATCATCACCACCAAGGTGAGTATCCCCATTGGTCGACTTAACTTCAAATACACCGTCTCCTAATTCTAGGATAGAGATATCAAATGTACCACCACCAAGGTCGAACACTGCAATTTTCATATCCTTGTGAGCCTTGTCAAGACCATAAGCAAGAGCAGCAGCAGTAGGCTCATTAACGATACGTTGAACTTTAAGACCTGCAATTTCTCCGGCTTCTTTTGTTGCCTGACGTTGCGAGTCGCTAAAGTACGCAGGTACAGTAATAACAGCGTCTGTCACTTCTTGTCCAAGATAGTCTTCAGCTGTCTTCTTCATCTTTTGAAGGATCATCGCCGAAATTTCCTGAGGAGTATAAAGACGTCCGTCAATGTCTATACGTGGTGTATTGTTATCTCCTTTCACGACTTTATAAGGTACACGGGTTACTTCGGTTTGAACTTGATCCCATGTTTCACCCATAAATCTTTTTATGGAGTATATTGTTTTTTCCGGATTTGTGATAGCCTGACGTTTTGCAGGATCACCAATTTTGCGTTCATTTCCCTCAATAAAAGCAACAACAGAAGGTGTTGTTCTTTTTCCTTCGTTGTTTGTGATAACGATAGGTTCGTTACCTTCCAACACGGCAACACAAGAGTTTGTGGTACCTAAGTCAATTCCTATTATTTTTCCCATCTTATTATATTATTATATTGTTTCTAATTAATTTCTATTATTATTTCTTTCAATTCATATTTCAATGACATTAGCCTTTGTTCAAAAGCTATGCCAAAATATAGGATGACAATAAAAAAAATAAAATATGACGATTTGTCAGAATTGATGGTGATTCTATTAGATGTGTTTAATGTTTTTATTTATACGTGTTTATTTGTCTTTTTTCTGTTTTATATATATTTTAGTGACTACTATAAACTACATATAATTATAATATAGCAAGATACAAATAAGAAAATATTTAATAATAACTTAATCAAGCTTTAATACATTTCTGTTCCGTTGGATAGCAATTCGACTTGTTATTAAATCAAACTTTTTGTAGATTTGAGGATATTTAGAGCTTAAACATATATATCAATGAGCCAACCTTTAGCAGAGCGGTTACGTCCGCGTAATCTCGAAGAGTATATAGGACAAAAACATTTAGTAGGAGAGGGTGCTATTCTTCGAAAGATGATAGAATCGGGCAGAGTCCCTTCATTTTTACTATGGGGTCCTCCCGGAGTGGGCAAAACTACATTGGCTCAGATAATAGCGAATACACTTGATACGCCTTTTTATACTCTTAGTGCTATAAACTCCGGTGTAAAAGATGTGCGTGAAGTAATTGAATTGGCTAAAAAGAATCAGTTTTTTAATACCAAAAGCCCCATCTTATTTATTGATGAAATCCATCGCTTTTCCAAATCACAGCAAGACTCTTTGCTCGGAGCTGTAGAAACAGGAGTAATAACATTGATCGGTGCTACTACAGAGAATCCCTCATTTGAGGTTATTCGCCCGCTGTTGTCACGTTGTCAGGTTTATGTCTTGCAATCGTTAGGTAAAGAGGATTTGGAAGAGCTGGCTCATAGGGCTTTAACGCAGGATATAATACTTAAAGATAGGGATATCGAACTTAAAGAAACGGATGCTATATTGCGTTTTTCGGGAGGTGATGCCCGTAAATTATTGAATATACTTGATTTAGTAATTTCTTCCGAAGTAAACGATAAGATCACAATAACCGATAAACTGGTAACAGAACGTTTGCAGGAAAATCCGGCAGCATACGATAAAGGAGGCGAAATGCATTATGACATTATTTCTGCTTTTATAAAGTCGATACGAGGGAGTGATCCTGATGCTGCTATTTATTGGTTGGCACGGATGGTGTCTGGAGGTGAAGATCCGAAATTTATAGCACGGCGTCTTGTTATTTCTGCTGCAGAAGATATTGGATTGGCAAATCCGAATGCTTTATTATTAGCTAATGCTTGTTTCGAGACGTTACATAAAATAGGTTGGCCGGAAGGACGTATTGTCCTGGCTGAAACTACTATATATTTGGCAACATCTCCTAAGAGTAATTCGGCATACATGTCGATAGATGAAGCCATCGCTTTAGTCAACGAAACAGGAAATCTACCTGTACCATTACATTTGCGTAATGCGCCTACAAAGTTGATGAAGGAATTGAATTACGGAAAGGAATACAAATATGCACATAGCTTTGAAAATAATTTTGTACAACAAGATTATGTACCTAAAGAGATAAAGGGGAGACAATTTTGGAAACCCCAGCAGAATGCATCTGAAAGTAAAATAGTGGAATGGCTCAAAAAACTCTGGAAAGATCGATATTAAGAGCTTGCTCAAGTATTATTTTTAAGAATTTAAATTATCTAATAATAGAATTGTAGTTTACTTTTATAGCTAAAGAGTGACATGAAAAAATAGGCAATTACCTGTTACTTTTGTCACTTTTTGAAAAAAAGACTATGCAACAATGAAGTTTAGAATAATGAATAATAATAAACTATTGCTATCTATAATCTTTTACCTAACGAGTATATATACTTTTTCGCAAGCGTATCATACACACGCAATATCTGATGATATATATACGGTACAGGTATATAAAAATAACGATTGGAGTTCATATCCCATCATAGTATTGAATGGTAATGATTATGTACATATTAGTTTCGATCGTATTTCTGAAGACTCAATGAATCGTTTACGTTATCGGATAATCCATTGCGATGCATACTGGAAAAGAAGCAGTGGCATATCCGAGATAGATTATCTAAGTGGATTCAATGATAACCCGATAGATGATTATACCTCCTCTTTAAATACAACCGTAGAATATACCCACTTTGCTATTGATATTCCTAATAATGATGTAAATGTTAAATTATCAGGAAACTATGTTATTGAAGTCTACGAAGATGGTATGCCTGACGAAGTTTTACTTACTGCTTGTTTCTCTGTAGTAGAACCACAAGTAAGTATAGCTCCAAGCATAACATCTAATACGGATATTGATACAAATAAAGGTCATCAGCAGTTGTCCTTTAGTATATTGCATCAGAATCTTAATATAAGAGACCCTTTTATTGAATTGAAAATCTTTGCTTGGCAAAACAACCGCCTTGACACTGAAAGGCATCAAATAAAACCTACTTATGTTAGCTCCGATAGACTAATATATGAGCACAATCGAAATCTGATATTTGAGGCTGGAAATGAATACCGTCGATTTGAAACGTCAAGTTATAGATACAATGGGTTGAATGTAGAGCACATTGAATATAATCGCCCTAATTATACGATGTACATCGTTCCTGATAAAATCAGAGCCGGTAGGTCATATAGTTATGATCAAGATCAAAATGGAAGATTTTATATTAGAAGTAACGATACGAATGATAGTGAGGTACAGTCTGATTATTTTAATACAGTATTTACTCTGCCAATGGACAGCCCGATAGGCGAGGATATTTTTATTAATGGAAATTTTACTGATAATAACTTTACCGACAAATACAGAATGAAATATGATGAAGAGCACAGACAATATTATATAGCTCTGCTTTTAAAGCAAGGTTTGTATAATTATCAATATCTGACTAAGGCGGGAGCCAGTTACTCAACAGCAAAAATAGAAGGTAATTATTTTGAAACAGAAAATGAATATCAGATATTTGTCTACTATCGCCCTTCCGGACAACGTTACGACAGCCTCATTGGCGTACAAAATATTCAATCAAGAAGTAAATAAGGTGATTAACCTAAATAAAAAATCCTCTTTATGCAAATGCGTAAAGAGGATTTTAATATATATGTTTATACTTTAATTATTCAAGGTAAGTGTATCCATAAAGGCCTGAACGATAGTTTGATAGGAATTCTTTTCCTTCTTCTACTGTTATTGTCCCTTGTTTAACACTCGAAGTAACCCATGTTTCAACTGTACGAACAAGCTTCTTCGCGTTGTATTGGGCATAGTCTAATACTTCTGCTACGGTTTCGCCGTCTATCATTTGTTCTATCTTGTATCCGTCTTTATCAACTGATATATGAACCGCATTTGTATCTCCAAACAGGTTATGAAGGTCGCCCAATATCTCCTGATATGCACCCACTAGGAATACTCCGAGGTAATATGATTCGTTCTTTTTCATGCTATGTACCGGCAAGTATGATGACTGATTACCATTAGAGATAAAGTTATCTATCTTTCCGTCAGAGTCACAAGTTACATCCTGTAGTGTTGCTGTTCTATCCGGCTTTTCGTCCAATCTATGAATTGGTATAATCGGGAAAATTTGGTCAATAGCCCAAGAGTCCGGTAATGATTGGAATAGGGAGAAATTACAAAAATATTTGTCCGGTAATAATTTTGATAATTGTTTCAACTCTTCAGGAGCATGTTTTGCTCTGCCTGCAATTTGGAATATTTCGCGGGCAATAGAGAAGTAGAGACGCTCTACCTGCGCTCTCGTTTTCAATGTTAGCATTCCTAAGCTAAATAAGTCAAGAGCCTCTTCACGAATCTGTTGTGCATCATGCCAAGCTTCTAACATACGCGATTGGCTAAGATCGTCCCATATTTGATAAAGCTCTTTAACGAGTTCATGGTCATCTTCTGACAACTCTTTATCTTCATCCCACTCAGGCAAAGTAGCTGTTTCCAATACTTCAAATACCAGAATAGAGTGATGTGCCGTAAGCGATCTACCCGATTCTGTTATAATATTAGGGTGTGGAATGCCATTCTTATCAGCTGCATCTACCATTGTAGCGATAGAGTCATTCACATACTCTTGTATGGAGTAGTTTACACTACTTTCGTTATAAGAAGAACGTGTGCCATCGTAGTCAACGCCCAGTCCTCCGCCAATATCGACAAACTCCACCTTAAAGCCCATTGCATGTAGCTGTACATAGAATTGAGCGGCTTCACGTAAAGCTGTTTTTATGCGGCGAATTTTGGTAATCTGGCTTCCGATATGGAAGTGAATAAGACGTAAAGAATCCTGCATATTTGCTTTTTCAAGATATGCTAAAGCTTCTAACAGCTCACTCGAATTCAATCCGAATTTGCTTCCATCACCACCAGATTCTTCCCATTTACCACTACCCGAGCTAGCTAGTTTGATACGAATACCAATATTAGGTGTTATTTTTAGTCTTTTAGCTATTTTGGCAATTAGCGGTATCTCATTCAGTTTCTCAACTACAATGAATATATGCTTACCCATTTTTTGAGCCAATAAGGCTAACTCAATATAGCTTTCGTCCTTATATCCATTACAGATTATAAGCGAATCAGAATCGGTGTTGATTGCTATAACGGCATGAAGTTCCGGCTTAGAACCGGCTTCCAGTCCGATATTGAATTTTTTCCCATGGCTGATAAGTTCTTCTACTACCGGGCGCATTTGATTTACCTTGATAGGGTATATTATATGGTTTTGCCCTTTATATTCATATTCTTCGGCAGCCTGTTTAAAGCACGTGGAAATTTTCTCGATACGATTATCCAGGATATCCGGAAAACGAATCAAAACAGGAGCTGACACATCGCGAAGCTGCAATTCGTCCATCAGTTCTTTTAAATCAACAGCCACCCCGTCTTTTCTCGGAGTTACAACAACGTTACCTTTCTCATTAACAGAAAAGTAATTAATACCCCAGCCTGCGATGTTATACAACTCAGCTGAGTCTTCGATGCGCCATTTTCTCATTCTTTGTGTAAAGTGAAATTTATTTAAATAGATAAATATGTTGTTATTTTAGCATTTTTAGGGTCTTTCGACTCCTCACCATAGATGTCGAAATCTGCTAAATAACGTCTTTTTATATTAGACTGCCAAATATGTGCCCAAGTTTTACCTATGGCATAAGGCAGTTCACCTTCCGAAAGGTACTTATAATATTTCGATTCCGGTATTTCTTTGAAAGTCAATCCCAAATTTGTAGGTATCCCTTCAACACTGGAAACTTTATAACCTAATACAGTCGTGTATTCTCCTGTATAGTCACTCTCATAATCAGTATAAATGCAATAGATATCGTTAGATACCTTATTCGGCATCAGTTGCTGAATGTAAGCATTACGGAAAAAAACTTCCCATAGTTTTGCAATATCCTCTTGCGATTGATGATTCTGATTCGTAGTACGGACAGATATTCCAACAACCACAAACTTAGTCAGAGTGACTTCTTCACGATTCATCCTTATTTCCTCTTTAAGATATTTGTTACTTCTGCAATATACAAGTAATGAAAATCCTTTTCGGGATACCATCTTTCGATGATGTCTTTCTCTAAAAAAGCATCTTCTTGAATGCGCTGGACAAAGAGCTTTTTGACAAAAATAGCTGTTTCCGCTTCCATAAAATATGGTATATTCTTATCGAAAGCAATATTTAGTCCGGCTTTTGAGATTTTATCTTCATCACGTCCCGATACTTTACCTAAATAACTTAAGTCCTTTAAGTATTTTTTATCAAAGAAAGTAAGAGAAAAAGATTCAGTACTTTCTACAAACTCCCTCGTGTATCTTTGAGGACGTATAACAACAAATACGACCTCCTTGTTCCACATCACACCGTACCCACCCCAACTAGCAGTCATTGTATTCACTGTTCCATCGGGCTTAGATGCAGTAACGAGCATCCATTTGTGTTTTAACCCAAATGAATCGGGAGTAAAATCTTTTATATCTATTTTTTCAAAGGATGTCATGATTTAGCAATTGTCAATATCGTTTTCAATTAAAAAGTAACAAAAGTAACAGTTTTTATACTGTTTCTAGATGTCACTTTTTTATTTCTAAACTAATCTAATGGTCTGTATAAAGATAATTTAATCGAGTTTCAATACAGCTAAGAAGGCTTTTTGAGGAACTTCTACGTTTCCTACCTGCTTCATGCGTTTTTTACCTTCTTTTTGTTTTTCGAGAAGTTTACGCTTACGAGAGATATCACCACCATAACATTTCGCCGTAACATCTTTACGTACGGCCTTGATCGTTTCACGGGCTATAATTTTAGCACCGATAGCAGCCTGTATTGCTATATCAAATTGTTGACGGGGAATAAGTTCTCTCAATTTTTCACACATGCGACGTCCGAAGTTTACGGCATTGTCAACATGAGTTAGTGTAGAGAGGGCATCTACAGATTCACCATTTAATAGTATATCAAGTTTTACAAGCTTCGATTCACGATAGTCGTGCATATGATAATCGAAAGAAGCGTATCCTTTCGAAATACTTTTCAGCTTATCGTAAAAGTCGATAACAATCTCACCTAATGGTATATCATATATAATCTCAACACGATCTCCTGAGATATATTCTTGTTTGATAAGGATACCTCGTTTGCCGAGACATAAAGTCATAATAGCCCCTATATAGGTGGTATTGGTGATTACCGAAGCACGTATATAAGGTTCTTCTATATAATCTATCAGGGTAGGGTCAGGGAGTCCTGCCGGATTGTGAACCTCTTTCGTGTTCCCTTTCTTGTCGTGAACTATATAAGATACGTTCGGAACAGTTGTGATCACATCCATGTTGAATTCCCGGTCGAGGCGTTCCTGTATAATCTCCATATGTAATAGACCTAAGAATCCGCAACGGAAACCAAATCCTAAGGCAACAGATGATTCCGGCTGAAATGTAAGAGAGGCATCATTCAACTGAAGTTTCTCTAACGATGAGCGTAGGTCTTCAAAGTCTTCGCTATCGATAGGATAAACTCCGGCAAAAACCATTGGCTTTACTTCTTCGAAGCCATCAATAGCCTTGTCGCACGCTCCTTTTACATGTGTGATAGTATCTCCTACTTTTACTTCTTTCGAAGTTTTAATCCCTGAAATTATATAACCAACGTCGCCACATCTAACTTCATTGCGCGGAGACATATCCAGTTTTAGTACACCTACTTCATCAGCGTCATATTCTTTACCTGTTGCAAAGAATTTTACGAGATCACCTTTCTTAATTGTTCCATTCACTACTTTATAATAGGCAATGATACCACGGAAAGAGTTAAAAACTGAATCGAAAATAAGTGCTTGCAATGGAGCTTCGGGGTCTCCTTGTGGTTCCGGTATTCGTTCTATAATCGAATCCAGTATGGTATAAACGCCTTCTCCTGTTTTACCACTGGCTCGTATTATATCTTCTTTTTTTATACCTAACAGTTCTATTATCTGATCTTCAACTTCATCAGGCATAGCACTTGGCAGGTCTATTTTGTTCAGAATAGGAATAATCTCAAGATCATGCTCAATTGCCATATACAGGTTTGATATTGTTTGTGCCTGTATACCTTGTGCTGCGTCTACGATCAATAAGGCGCCTTCACATGCTGCTATAGAGCGCGAAACTTCATACGAAAAGTCAACGTGTCCGGGAGTATCTATCAGATTCAGAATATATTTTTCGCCTTTATATACATATTCCATCTGGATAGCATGGCTTTTTATCGTGATGCCACGCTCACGTTCCAGATCCATGTTGTCAAGTACCTGAGCTTGCAAGTCTTTGCCTTCAACAGTCTTTGTATATTCTAAAAGCCTGTCAGCAAGGGTACTTTTACCATGATCAATATGAGCTATAATGCAAAAATTTCGTATTTTATCCATTCTATAATAAATCTTCTTTTTGGTGTATCGATTTGAAGTAAATATACTACCCCAAATTAGGCTGCAAATATACAAAAAAGATATAAAATACAGGGCTATTAGAGAAACAGAATTCTGTGACTTTAAAGAAAGATTAAATCATGAGAAATAAATGCATTATCATTCTTTATATAAACTATGTCCATATATAATAAAAATAGGATGCACCATTGATACATCCTATTCCTTTATTCTGATATAATTTTATTTTTCTGTTTCCTTATACCATTTATTTAGCTGTCCATTAACAAAAACAAAGTACCAGTGGTTTTTAAATTTATCTACATATTCTAAAGTCTGGTCTCCATTACTTCTTTGGTCGACAACTGAATATTTATCACCCATAAGTGAGACGATCTCTCGCTGTGTCATTCCCAGTTCTACTTGTTTTAGTTGTGTATTGTAAACTGGTCCGCAAGCTGCAAGTGTAAATGCAACAAGGCATGCAAAAAATATCTTTTTCATAATATAATTGTTTTATAACCTATTTAACGTTCTAAGCATGTGTTTAGTTCTCAGATATAGAGTAATATCAATTTATAGTCATTTTTAAAAAAAAGGAGATAATGAATTGCTAATCTTCTTTGCAACAGTCACAACCCTCATGTTTCTCTAAAACTCTGTGAGGAAAATCTCCATGTCCAATTATTTCTATAGGACACGAATTGTATGATTTTTCAAGCCAGTCGGTCGAGATATTCGTGCCTGAATGATAATGCAGTCCTTCGTTTACGCATGCTATATTCTTCACGAGTGAAATAACGGTTCCAACATCATGAGATACCAGTATGATAGCCGTATCCAGATTTATCTCTTCGAGCAATTTGTAGAAATTACTTTCAAAACGTTTATCCACATAGGAATTCGGCTCATCAAGAACCAACAAATCGGGGTCATCGATAATTGCCCTTCCTAGTAATGTACGTTGCAACTGTCCCCCTGATAACGCACCTATCGAACGGTGTATAAGCTGTTCCAACCCCATTTTTTCGGCAATGACGCTCACCTTTTCTTTTTGTTCCTTTGTATAAGAAGAGAAAAGGCCTTTTTTTACGGTTAACCCAGACAAGATAACATCAGATACAGATATTGGAAATTTTTTATCAATCTGGTTGATCTGAGGTAAATAACCGATGTTTATTTTATCAACCTTTATATTATTCCTGTAAAAAGATATTTTACCTGAAGTCGGTTTGACCAACCCCATGAGAGTTTTCAGAAGAGTTGTTTTACCTCCTCCGTTTGGGCCGATAATACCAAGAAAATCATTCTTGGTAACGTCCAGATTGACATTCTTCAATACATAAGGATTGCCGTCGTATCCTACAGAAAGATCTTTTATCTCAAGAATTTTACTCATTAATCAATCTTCTAAAGCCATAGCTCTAGCTATTTTAATCATTTCTTCACTCCAATTATAAGACAGCAGATTGATAGGTATAGCTTTTCCGCCAATAGCTTGGGCTACTGTTTCAGCATTCTTTGTGTCAAATTCTTTTTGAATAAAGACAACTTTTAGACTTTCAGTTTTTGCTTTGTCTATCAGTTCTTTCAATTGAGCCGGAGAAGGGTTCTTTCCTTCATGCTCAATGGAATACTGTGTCAGCCCATATTCTTGAGCAAAATAGCTAAGCGCAGGGTGGTAAATGATAAAAGCTTTGCTTGGTGCTTTTTCTAGATACGATTTTATTATACTATCGGTCTTGTCTATTTCAGAGAGAAGTTTATCGTAATTTGCTTTGTAATCAGCTTCATTTACTCTGTCTATTTCAATAAGCCCTTTGTACATGTTTTCTGCAATGATTTTAGCAGAAACGACAGAACTCCATGTATGTGGATCTCCTCCTACATGTCCATGATGACTATGATCATGCCCTTCGTGATGATTGTGGTCTTCACATGTTGATTCTATGCCATCCGAACAATCAATTACTTTAAACGCAGGATTACTTGCCGCAACTTTATTTATCAGAGAGTTCTCTATACCAAGATAACCCACCTTGAAATAAGCTGTACTTTTGTCAAGATTCATCATCTGTGAAGGAGTAAAGTCTGCACTTTCCGGATTCATTCCGGGAGAAATAATGCATTCTACTTTAAAGTGATTCCCGACAAGAGCCTCTAAAAAATACTTCTGCGGTTCTATCGTGACCATCAGTATTTTAGAGTCTTCAGCTTTTGTTGAAGGTTTACAACCTTGTAATAAAGCAAGTGTAAGTATTCCCAAACATAAAGCTATATATGTATGTCTATGTTTCATTATTTAATATAGTCTTATTTTACTTTTCCTTCGTTAGGTCGTATATTTTACGAATGTGATCAAGTTCTTTCTTGAAGTCAATGTTCAGGTCTATCAAAGTGCCATCGTTAAGATCATACACCCAACCTGCTACACGTGGATATCCTGATTCCAAATATGATTTTTGCACTTCTGCTGTTTTTATAACATTCAGACACTGTTCGTATACATTAAGTTCTACCAAGCGATTGTAGCGGTCTTTCATATCAGGAATAGCATCTAGCTCTTTTTCGTGTAAACGATATACATCTCGTACATTTCTTAACCATGGATTCAGGATACCTAAATCTCTCGGCTGCATAGCTGCTTTTATTCCGCCGCAATTATAGTGGCCGCAAACAATTATATACTTTACATTCAAATATTCTACAGCATAGTTAATAACAGACAATACATTCAGATCATTATTTACAACCATATTGGCTATATTGCGATGAACGAATACTTCTCCCGGTTGCAATCCCATTATTTCATTTGCATGTACACGACTATCCGAACATCCTATATATAAATAGTCAGGGTTTTGCTCTTTTACAAGATGGGTAAAGAAATTTGGATTTTCTTTGTTCTTATTCTCAACCCATTTTTTGTTTTCTGCAAAAATTTTCTGATATGATTCTTGTATTTGCATCTAGTTTTTTGAGGTTTTAAGTTCTTGTATTATATTCGTTACCTGTTCGATCAATGATTTTGTGTTATCATTAACAATTACAAAGTCAGAAAGTTTAGCTTTTTCTTCATCCGACATCTGATTTTGTATGCGCTCCATCACCTTTTCTTTAGGGAGGTTGTCTCTTAGCATTGTTCGCTCGATTCTTATGTCTAAAGGTGTATATACCATCAACACCTTATCCATCATTCTGTTAAATCCAGATTCAAAGAGTATAGCAGCTTCATGCGCTACAATGTCACATTGTGCATGTTTTTTAACCCATTCAATAAAATCACGTTCTACTTCGGGGTGAATAATTGCATTTACTGTTTCCAGTTTTTTCTTATCATTAAATATATGAGAAGCAAGCAATGGTTTATTTAGTACTCCACCACTATATAGTTCTTCACCAAATAGATTGATTAGTTTTTTTCGAATTGTAGGAGATGTGGCAACTAACCTTTTACTTTCTATATCAGCAATGTAAACAGGCACACCACTAAGTGAAAATATCTGAGAGACAGTTGATTTTCCACTGCCTATGCCACCGGTTATACCTAGTTTGATCATAATAATTGTTATTATTGTTCGAGTACAAACTCTACCTCTGAAGGTACAGGTGTCATTGTGCGTATATAATCAGGACTATCGGTTATACGTACAGGTATAGTTGCATCTCTCAGCTCTTTTATATCGTTGTAGTCTATAGTAACTTCGAAATTACTACTGGTTATATTATCTGGTCTTCTCTTGCCTACAAAAAATTCAATTTTGACAGCAGACGGAAATAGTTTTATTTCTAAGTTGCTTGGTAAATTGATACAGGTAATAGGTACTTCAACTTCCTTTTTTATAAACTCATCGATTGGAATGTTCAATTCTACTTCACTCGGAACATATTTGACTCCTAGTATAGGCTTCATCTTTATTTTTACCTTCTTTGCCGATTTGATATTCCTTAATGTATCCGATTCCGTATAAGCAAAGAAAATGGTGTCTAATGAAGCTTTACTGCCGTATACCATAACAGAATCCGGCTGAGTTATCAAGTCTCCGTCGAGCATATAACCGGCATCGAGACTTACACTGCCGTTAAAAATAACAGGTAACTTCTTGCTTCGTAATAAGGCATATGAATATGACACCCGAGTGGGAGAGTAGCTAATTAGTTCGGATGTGACGAAAAGCTTAGAACGTATCAATTGCTCAAAATTACGTCCTTGGATAACCTTGTCCGGTGAATTCTTTATAACCTCTCTGACATCAACCACCAGTGAGTCTTTACGTCTGGTCAGGTAATATCGGAATAGGGTAGCACCATCATCTTTGATTCGGGCATAAACCGTAGTTGGCAGTTCATTCTCAAAGACTATACTATCCGGCTCATTTATGTATTTAACAGGTATAGCAAGGGTTGCCTCGTATTTTTGGCGATACACTTGCATCATCCAGAAAATAAAAGATAAAAGCACAAAAAACATGAAGGTCAAAATCTTTTTCCACCGAATTGTCTTGAAAAAAGCTTTGACCTTTTGTGCAAATATTTCCTTATCGTAAGTATCGCTCATAAGCTATACCCGGATATTTACCGTAATAAAAAAATTATTGTTTCTTAGTATCTTCGGCTGAAACATATACAGAAGATTTTTCAATCTTAATTTTTACTCCCTCTGCTATTTCAAGAATAAAATATGTATCACCCACTTCTTTCACTTTTCCGTGAACACCTCCGGCTGTAACCACTTTGTCACCTACCTTAATGGCGTTTCTTGCTTCTTGTAGAGCTTTTTGTTTCTTCTGCTGTGGTCTGATCATAAAGAAGTACATAATTCCGAAGAGCAGTACCATCATTATAATCATGCCGGTACTTCCGCCTAATAAACCTCCGGCAGGAGAAGCTCCACCATCTGCAGCTTGTAACAATACATTTAATAAAGTCATAATTGTTCTTTAATATTGATTTATATTATTCTTACTTCAGTTACTTTTTTTTGAATAAGTTTTTACAAATATAAGTGAATATTTTGAAATAGGCTTTATGCGAAAATATGATAAATGCTATTATTTCTTAATTATCTTTTTTTCTTCTTTCAGCTCTTTTACAATTGCATCCAAAATTCCATTTATAAAAGAAGCACTTTTTATAGTACTATATGACTTCGCTATATCGATATATTCATTTAAGGAAACACTAATTGGGATAGATGAGAATTCGATGATTTCGGCTATTGCAATCTGCATTATAACCATATCCATCAGAGCAATACGTTCCGACTCCCAATTCTTAGTGTATTTATCAATCAGCTCTTTATATTCTTTTCCGTTGAATAAGGACTCTCTCAATAATTTTACTGCAAACTCTTTATCCGTTTCATCCTTAAACATAGGAAGCAACTCTTGTTCTGTTCCTTTGTTTTCTTCAAAGCGTTTAATTGTTTTTAAAACAAAAGATTGGATGATTTCGATATCGTCGTTCCAATAAAGACTTTCATCCTCAAGGATGGAATATAAATCTTCAGTCGTGCATATAATTTGCTTGAAAACTTTACGCCAAAACTCACGATCGTCAGTATATTCTTGAGATTGATTTTCTGTATATTCTTTATATATGTCAGAGTTTAAGATATTATCCAATAGGTTGCGGATAAAAGCATCATGTTCTGCCCATGAGAAAGGCCTATCGTTCAGGTATTTTATCAGTTCTGTGTTTTGACTGAGTTGAGATATGAATTTATTATTCAACAACTTTGTGTTTGGGCTCATATCCTCTTTAGTGGGCAATAGCTTCGATTTACGACTATCTACTCTCTGAGCATAAGTATTAGTCAACTCTACCATCAACGATAACAGATAAAAGTACAAATCATATGATTTTTGTAGGCTAAGCATTAACTCACTTTCTGCCTTTCTCAAATCTGTGGTTTCACTATGACTGCATGAGAACAGTATTTGAACAACCCTGATACGAATAAGAACGCGATTTATCATTTATATATAAAAATGTTTCAGGCTGCAAAAATACACATTTTTTTGTAATACAATAGTTTTTTTCGCCAACATCTTTCTTGTTATAAAACGAAGGAGGATTTAGAATGAAAAATTAGAATTATCTTTGCCGTATCTTTATTAGGAATATAATTTATAACGAATCAACATAAACATTTATATCGCTTAGATGTTTAATAGAAGTAAGTAATGAAAAAAATAGTTATCGCAATAGATGGGTTTTCATCGAATGGTAAGAGTACTATGGCCAAAAGTTTGGCAAGGGAGATAGGGTATGTCTATATAGATAGTGGAGCCATGTATAGGGCTGTAACGCTATATTGCATACAACATAATCTCTTTAATGGCGAAACGCTGGATGAAGAAAAATTGCATAACGAAATAGAAAATATAAAGATACAGTTTCACTTAAACAAAGATACAGGAACTCCTGAGACATACCTGAATGGACAGAATGTTGAAGGTCTGATACGCAGTATGGAAGTATCGTCAAAAGTGAGTATTGTTAGTGCAATTCCTTTTGTACGCCATGCAATGGTGGCCCTCCAACAAGAAATGGGTAAGGCGAAAGGAATTGTAATGGATGGGAGAGATATAGGAACTGTTGTTTTTCCTGATGCCGAGATGAAAGTTTTTGTGACTGCAAAAGCTGAAATTAGAGCACAGAGACGCTTTGATGAATTGCAGTCGAAGGGTGATACGAAAACGACATACGAAGAAGTGCTGGAAAATTTAAGAACCAGAGATAATATGGATCAGACGCGGGCAGAAAGCCCTTTAATCCAAGCGCATGACGCCATTCTTCTGGATAATTCATATATGACCATTGACGATCAGATGCAATGGTTGGTACAAAAGTTCAAACAAATAACTACAAATTAAATGAGTAATATAGAAATAGATGCTAAGTCAGGTTTTTGCTTTGGGGTAGTTAATGCCATAAAGAAAGCAGAAGAAGAATTGGCCAAAGGAGGCATGCTTTATTGTTTAGGAGATATCGTGCACAATAACCTAGAAGTAGACAGGTTGGAAAAACTTGGAATGAAGACTATTAATCATGAAGAGTTTGCAAAACTGAAAAATGCAAGAGTTTTACTTAGGGCTCATGGCGAGCCACCTTCAACCTATCAAACGGCGAAGGAAAACAATATCGAGATCATAGATGCGTCATGTCCTGTTGTTTTACGTCTTCAGAAAAAGATACACGACAAATATGATAGTGAAAGAGATAACAATACACAAATTGTTATTTATGGTAAAAACGGGCATGCCGAAGTGAATGGGCTACTCGGACAAACTGAATCGAGTGCTATTGTTATTGAGAAGAAAGAAGATCTCGAAAAACTCGATTTTTCTAAAAATATTTGTTTATTCTCTCAGACAACAAAACCGCTGGATGGATTTCAAGAGATAATTGATATTATTCAAGGCAGAATGACGGGAGATGCTAAGTTTGAATTTTTTGATACTATTTGTCGTCAAGTGTCAAACCGTATTCCTAACATCAAAGAATTTGCTCTGAATAATGACATCATATTCTTTGTGGCAGGAGAGAAGAGTTCGAATGGAAAGGTCTTATTTGCTGAGTGTAAAAAATATAATCCCAACTCGTATTTTATCACTACACCATCAGATATAAACCCTGATTTAGTAAGCAAAACAGCCTCAATAGGTATTTGTGGTGCAACTTCTACTCCAAAATGGCAAATGGAAGAAGTAGAAGCAAAAATAGAGGAAATAAGATCGGTGTTAATTTAACCAAATTGACATATTGAGATTAGCCTTATCAGTGAATTTATTCTTATTTTTGTAATTCATTTTGAAAAAGGGACTTTAAGAATAAATATAAATAACATTATGGCTAACATTAAGTGTATTGGTATCCTTACTTCCGGAGGCGATGCTCCGGGTATGAATGCTGCTATTCGTGCAGTAACTCGTTCAGCTATCTATAACGGAATAGAAGTTAAAGGTGTTATGCGTGGTTATAAGGGATTGGTATTTGATGAAATTATACCATTCAAAACAAATAGTGTAAGTAATATTATACAGCAAGGAGGTACAATTCTTAAAACAGCTCGTTGTAAAGAGTTTGAAACAACAGAAGGTCGTCAGACAGCATACGAAACACTTCAACGTGAGAATATTGATGCTTTGGTTGTTATAGGTGGAGATGGTTCACTTACTGGAGCCCGTATTTTTGCACAAGAATATAATTTTCCTATAGTTGGTCTACCGGGAACTATCGATAATGACTTGCAAGGAACAGATTTAACGATTGGTTATGATACAGCGTTGAATACAATCATGCAAGCTGTAGATAAAATTCGCGATACAGCCAGTTCGCACGAACGTTTATTTTTTATTGAAGTGATGGGTCGTGAATGCGGTATTCTTGCACTTAACGGAGCGATTGCCTCTGGAGCAGAAGCTGCTATTATCCCTGAGAGATCAATGCAACAAGACCAATTGGCGGATTTGATATCTAATGGATTTCGTAAAAGTAAAAATAGTAGCCTTGTTCTTGTAACAGAGGGTGATATCACCGGTGGTGCAATGGTAATGGCCGAGCGTGTAAAAAAAGAATTTCCTCAGTACGATGTACGAGTAACTATTCTTGGGCATGTACAACGTGGAGGTTCTCCTACTGCAAACGACCGTATACTAGCTAGCCGAATGGGTGCTTCCGCAATTGATGCTCTGCTTGATGGTCAACGCAATGTAATGATTGGTATTCAGAATGATGTGATTGTATATGTTCCATTTTCCAAAGCAATCAAAAAGAATAAACCAATTCAGCCGGATTTAGTAGAAACATTGAAGGTTCTTTCAATTTAGAAATAGAATAAAATATAGATACTAAATAAAAAACGACGAAATCATCATCCGATTTTGTCGTTTTTTTTGTTTGATTATTTCCCTTTGAAAAAAACTTTAATTACAAGAGTCTTCAGACAAACAAATATTCTTTCCTTCTAACTGAATTGTGGCATGCTTAATTCCAAATCTTTCATGAATAGAGCGCTTAGCCTTCTCTAGGATTAGGTCACGATCAACATGTGGTTTTACTATTAGATGAACTGTTAATACCGAAAATTCAGACGTTATCATCCATATATGTAAGTCATGTATATCTTCTATGCCTTCTATTGACTTCAACGCATTTACAACTTCATCAGAATCTATCTCTGATGGTTTAGCTTCCATCAATATGTTAACAGATTCTTTAAGGACGTGCCATCCACTATAAAGAACTAGGAGTGAAACAATCATACTTGCTATTGGGTCGGCTATATACCAGCCAAATAACATGATGAGTATTGCTGCAGCTATAGCCCCAACAGAACCTAACAAATCGCCTATAACGTGCAGAAAAGCACTTCTTATATTTAAGTTTTCTTTGGTCGAGCCTTGTGAATGCAGGATATATGCGACAATAATATTAATAATAAGCCCAATGACTGATATGACCATCATACCCGGGCCTATTACATGAGGCGGTTCTGAAAGTCGATGTATTGCTTCTTTGAATATAAAAACAGAAATCAGGACAAGTACAATGCCATTTAATAACGCAGCTAGGATTTCAAAACGTTTATATCCATACGTTTTGGATGGGGTTGCTGCTCTGGAGCCGAAAATAAGAGCACTTAAACTTAACCCTAGTGCAACGGCATCACTTAACATATGCCCAGCATCAGATATTAAAGCTAAGCTATTCGTTAAATATCCTCCGATGAATTCAACAAACATAAATCCTGCTATCAGAAAGAAGCTAATCGTTAAAGCCTTCTTATTGGCATTATGTGCATGGCTATGCCCGCTATGTGAATGTTCGTGGGTGTTATGATTATGATCGTGTTTCATACGTTCTTATTTAGAATTATTTAAAATAAAAAAGCAAGGGTAAAGTTACTTCTTTTTCCCTTGCTTCTGTTATCTAGAATTATAATTCTTCTTACCTAGTCATTCATTGAGATAAGGAATTCTTCATTATTTATTGTTTTTCTTAATCTTCCGTCAAGGAACTGCATTGCTTCTACAGAGTTCATGTCAGATAAGAAGTTACGAAGAACCCACATTCTGCTTAGTGTATCGTTGCTCAGTAGTAAGTCATCTCTACGAGTACTTGACGCAATAATATCCACTGCTGGGAATATGCGCTTGTTAGACAATTTACGATCGAGCTGAAGTTCCATATTGCCTGTACCTTTAAACTCTTCGAAGATAACATCATCCATTTTAGAGCCGGTCTCAGTCAATGCTGTTGCAATGATTGTTAGAGATCCTCCATTTTCGATATTACGTGCTGCTCCGAAGAAACGTTTTGGCTTATGTAATGCATTTGCGTCAACCCCTCCGGTTAATACTTTTCCTGAAGCCGGTTGCACAGTATTGTATGCACGAGCTAGACGAGTGATGGAATCCAATAGGATAACTACGTCGTGTCCGCACTCTACCATACGTTTTGCTTTATTCAATACTATTTCGGCAATCTTCACATGGCGATCTGCCGGTTCGTCAAATGTAGATGCTATAACTTCAGCATTTACACTACGTTCCATATCGGTAACCTCCTCAGGGCGTTCATCGATCAGAAGAACGATCATGTACACCTCAGGATGGTTATCTGCAATCGCATTTGCTATATCTTTTAGCAATGTTGTTTTACCGGTCTTCGGTTGAGCAACAATCAAACCACGCTGTCCTTTACCAATCGGAGAGAATAGATCTACAACACGGCATGATAGATTGTCATTACGTCCTTTTGTTAGTTTAAATTTCTCATCTGGAAATAGCGGCTTCAAATGATCAAACGGAACGCGGTCACGTACTTCATCCGGTGTGCGTCCATTGATTCTATCTACCTTAACTAAAGGGAAGAATTTTTCAGACTCTTTCGGTGGACGTATTGGTCCTTCCACAATATCCCCGGTTTTTAAGCCGAATAGGCGTATTTGAGATTGGGATATATATATATCATCAGGAGACGACATATAATTATAATCGGATGAACGAAGGAATCCGTAGCCTTCCGACATAATCTCTAAAACACCTGTAGCTGATAATATTCCTTCAAAATCAAAAGATTTTTCCTGATTCTGATTATTTTGTTTTTGATTTTGTTGATTGTTTTGTTGCTGTGCCGGTTTATTTGTTTTAGCTGGTGCTTCAGTAATAATTTCCACAGCCGGAACCTCTGCATCAACTTCTAATGGAGATAGGAGAGGTAATCCCGGAACAGGTTCTTCTGGTTGAGCTTCTCTTACTTTGTTAGAGCGAAAAACCAGTTGAGTCGGCTTTACAGCTGTTGGCTGTTGTTTTACATTGCTGACAGGCTTAGCTTCCTTCTCTTTTTCTTCCACTTTCTTTACCACCTCTTTTTGTGGGGCTTTTTCTTTTTCTTCAATGACTACTTTCGGTTCATTTTTCTTTTCCACAACAGGAGCCTCTTTAGGTGTTACTTTTACCTGAGGTTTTGGCTCTTCTTTTTTAGGGGAGGCATCAGCAGGTTTAGAGTCTTGTTTTTCTGTTTTTTTCGCTTGCGGTTGGTTCTTGGGTCTTTCTAGTTTGTTCTTAGCTGCAGACTGGGATTTTCTTTGTTGTTGTTCTATCCGATCTTCGCTTTGATAGCTCTCAGAGTTTTTGTTTTTTGCTTCTAAGATAGCTTGTTCATCAAGAATTTTATAGATTAACTCATCTTTCTTATAAGCATCAGGACGTCGTATCCCAAGCTCCTTTGCGATGGTTCTAAGTTCGATAGTGAGCTTCTCGTTAAGCTCAAGAATGTTGTATATACGCATGTATATCTATATTAAAATATTGATTTTTGAGAATTTTTAATAAATTAGAGTAAAGCCTTTTCTGTAAAACTTTATAATAATAACTTTAATGGAACTTAACTTTAGGGAGATAATAATTTAAGGTTATTATCTAAGATTTAAATAGTTAGTTTGTTGGCTGGCTATCTGTCGGGATGATATTCAACCCCTAATCTTTTTTGTTTACAAGAGAAAATAATTATTTTATTTTTTTGCTAGACAAAGATAGATTTGCAATAAACCTGTGCAAAGATAATAAAAGAAATCTATTTTACAACATCTATTCTGTTATTGTTTTTTCTATTTCCTTCATAATAAAGACATATAAACTGGTTCTAAATAATGGAATATGAACATATATGTGAGGACGGGTGTTAATTAGGGACTACAGTGTTGAAAAATCTTTATTGATTCTTTAATTTAAAGATTTATCTTTGCTCCCCGTAAAATTATTAATATCATTAAACCCAATAATAACATGATTACAGATATTGAGATTGCAAGAAATATAGAGTTAGAAAATATAAATATTATAGCCAAGAAGCTCGGAATATCTCAAGAGCAACTATATAATTATGGTAAATATATAGCTAAAATACCTGTATCTCTAATCAATGATCAGAAGGTGGCTAATAGTAACCTCATATTAGTTACAGCAATAACTCCCACTAAAGCAGGAATAGGGAAAACAACAACTTCTATTGGATTAGCTTTGGGTTTAAACAAAATAGGTAAAAAAACAGTTGTTGCATTGAGAGAACCATCATTAGGGCCTTGCTTTGGAATGAAAGGAGGTGCTACCGGGGGAGGTCATGCTCAGGTTTTGCCTATGGAAGATATTAATCTGCATTTTACAGGTGATTTTCACGCAATAACATCTGCGCATAATATGATAACCGCTTTACTTGATAACTATTTGTATAGAAGTAAGGGCACAAAAGGTTTTTTGAAGGAAATAACATGGAAGAGGGTACTGGATGTAAATGATAGGAGCTTAAGATATATCGTCACTGGATTGAATGGAACAACAAATGGTATCCCCACTGAGTCCGGATTTGAAATTACTCCGGCTTCAGAAATAATGGCTATTCTATGTTTATCGAAAGATATTGATGATTTAAAGCGAAGAATAGGAAATATCATTCTGGGATATACCGTCGAAAATAATGCTTTTACAGTTAATGATCTCGGTGTTTCAGGTGCTATTGCTGTTTTATTGAAAAATGCGATAAACCCCAATTTGGTACAAACTACAGAACATTCTGCGGCTATTATACACGGTGGGCCTTTTGCAAATATAGCTCATGGTTGTAACTCTGTAATTGCTACCAAAATGGCAATGTCTCATGCTGATTATGTAATAACTGAGGCCGGCTTTGGTGCAGATCTGGGTGCTGAAAAGTTCTTTAATATTAAATGTCGTAAGGCCGGTATAACACCTAAGCTTACAATAATAGTGATCACTACTCAGGCATTGAAAATGCATGGAGGAGTAGCATTGGAAGATATTAAGAAGAAAAATATAGATGGGCTGCTGAAAGGTTTTGAAAATTTGAACAAGCATATCGAAAATATGAAATCTTTCGGACAGACCGTTCTTGTATCTTTAAATAGATATGGTTTCGATTCTGATGAAGAAATTTCATTGATAGAGAAATGTTGTGATAAAATGGGAGTTGGATTTGCCTTGAATGATTCTTATGTAAAAGGAGGCGAAGGAGCTATAGCATTAGCGAAGAAAGTTGTCGAACAAATTGACTTAAATCCTTCCAGAAGTTTAACTTTTACATACGATGATGAAGATGCTATTGATACTAAGATAGATAAAGTTGCAAAGAAAATATATGGTGCAGCCTCTGTTGTATTTAGCAATAAAGCTAAAAGAAAACTGGATACGATTAAGAAAATGGGCATAACTCATTATCCGATTTGTATCGCAAAAACGCAATATTCTTTTTCTGACGATGCCAGCCTGTATGGCACTCCCAAAGATTTTGAATTTACAATAAATGATATTGTGATTAACAATGGTGCTGAATTTATTGTTGCTATAGCCGGAGATATCATGCGAATGCCGGGGTTACCCGCAGAGCCGCAAGCAAAGCATATTGATATTGTAAATGGTATGATTGAAGGACTTAGTTGATAGGTATTTCATGATTTAAAATAAACAAAAAAGCCTCTGAATATTTCTTCAGAGGCTTTTTTTATAATCAATCTAATCAAACTTATTCTACAATAAAATCACTTCCTTTTATATCAAAATCTTTCTCAACGAGTGGAAGTTTTTCTGAATGGGTTGGGGTAGGAGAGCTTCCTCCGATAAATATCTTTCTTTTTCCCGCACTAACTTTTAATATGCCAGCATCATCTACTAAACCGAGCTCTCTTGGCGATAGATTGAATTCTACAGTTTTAGATTCTCCAGCTTTGAGTGATACCCTATTGAAGCCTTTTAAAGCATATAAAGGTTTCTGTCCTTTCGTATCAGGGTAAGAGATATAAAGCTGTACAACCTCTTCTCCTTCTACTTTTCCTGTATTCTTAATGCTGACAGATACTTTAGCATTGTTTCCTGTATCTATTGTTGACGGTACTTGGATCGGTGAATATTCAAATTTAGTATAACTTAAGCCATATCCAAACGGATATAAAACTTCTCCGTTGAAATATCTATATGTCCTGTTTTTCATTTCATATGAATTGAAGGCAGGCAAATCACTATCTTTTGCATAGAATGTAACAGGAAGCTTTCCTGAAGGATTATAGTCTCCAAATAGTACATCAGCAATAGCTGTACCTGCATCCTGGCCACCATACCATGCGTTGACAATGGCTGGAATGCTTTGTGATTCCCATTCTGTTGCAATTGCGCTACCTGTCATCATTACAAACACTGTAGGGATTTTTTCAGCAACAAGGGCTTTCATAAAATCTGTTTGTATTTTAGGTAGCTTGATAGAAGTTCTGTCACCCCCGGTAAAGCCTTCAATTTTAACAGGCATTTCTTCTCCTTCTAACTCGGGAGTGATTCCACCTACAAAAATAACTATATCTACACCTTTAAGACGTTTTAATAATGTAGAAACTTCTTCTTGACTGTTTGCTGAAGGAGTAACAAAGTCTATTCCTTTTTCATAAATAACTTCTGCCCCTTTCAATTTTTGTTTTATAGCTTCGTATGGCGTTACTATCTCGGTTGGGAAACCATTATAATTACCCAAAACAGAAACTTCATTATTTGCGTTAGGGCCTACAACTGCTACTTTCTTTAGCTTTTTACTTAGAGGTAATGTATTATTCTCATTTTTTAGAAGTACAATAGATTCCCTTGTTATTTTCAATGCTAAATCTTTATGTTTCTGAGATTCAAGAACAGATGTCGATATCTGAGAGTATTTAACATTTTCGGCAGGATCAAACATGCCTAGTCTGAATCTTATCGTAAACAAGCGTTTAAGAGATATATCTATTTGCTTTTCTGTAATTATACCGGCCTTTACAGCATCTACAAGAGCCTTATAGGCTTCGTTACCACAATCTATATCCGTTCCGTTGTATACGGCATCAGCTGCTGCATATTTGGCATCAGGATGCGTTTTGTGATGTTGATAGAAATCGTCAATTGCACCACAATCCGATGTTACATAGCCCGTGAAGTTCCATTTCTCGCGTAGTATCTCTTGCATCAGAAAATTATTACCACAGCAAGGTTCTCCATTATATGCATTGTATGCACACATCACTCCTGCAACTTTGGCATCCACTACTAAATTCCGAAATGCAGGAAGGTAAGTATCCCATAAATCATAGTCAGTAACAAATGTATTGAATGTATGACGTGTATTTTCGGGGCCGCTATGTACAGCATAATGTTTGGCACAAGCAGCAGCTTTTAGATATTTAGTATCGTCTCCTTGCAATCCGGCAACAAAAGACTTTCCCAATGCCCCGGTTAAGAAGGGATCTTCGCCATAAGTCTCTTGTCCACGTCCCCAACGAGGATCTCTAAATATGTTAATATTAGGAGTCCAATATGTTAATCCGTAATATATTTCTCTATTGTCTTTTGATGTGGCATCATTATATATAGCACGTCCTTCGTCTGATATAGCAGAAGCAACCTCTTTCATCAACTCTTTATTCCAAGCTGCGGCCATACCTATAGCCTGCGGAAAAACCGTTACTTTATAATCTGTTCTGCCTATTCCATGCAGACATTCGTTCCACCAATTGTATGCCGGAATATTGAGCCGCTCTATTGCAGGTGTATTATTTAACATCTGGGCAACCTTCTCTTCTAATGTTAATTTTGACACTAAGTCGTTGACTCGTTCATCAATAGAGAGGTTGGTGTTTTGGAAAGGGTAATTTTGTCCAAGCAGTGAAAAACAGGATAAAACATAGATAGAAAGGATCAACGTTAACTTCAGTTTTTTCATGATTTCTTTTTGATTCTGAATTATAAAATATACACAAAGCCTCTGATAATGAGTCAAGAGGCTTTGTAAATATATAATTTATTATTCATTAATCAAAGAGAAAAGCTCTTCGGCTGCCTCGCGCGGGCCATCTTTTGCTTTACCTTCAATTGCCAGAGACGTGTGTATTTCGCCGATTTTAACTCCGGCTTTTTTCATATCACTAAAATATAAGCGTACAAGCTTTTCGGTCGCTTCTCGTTCTTGAACCGGTCCAAATGGATTTGCAAAATAAGATTTTACAAGTCCTTTTTCTGTTGTCGTTCCTTTTGCTTTACGTGCTCCATCTTCAAATATTGGAATAGCTTTATCCAAATCGTTATACAAGAGGATTTTCTTTTCGGCCTCATTGTAATTATTGGCATATAGGAAATAATCTATCGGATATCCTCTGGATATAATTTCATATGTCGATATCGGAATTGTAACACGAGCATTTACTCTATCCATATTGGTATAAACACCTCTATCCAATTGAGCGAAGGCATAAGCCGGATCGAGATCATCTACCCTTACAAAGGCTCCAATCTCGGTTCCATATGCTTTGATAGTACCATCTTCTTCTTTCTTAAGATAACCCATATCATCAAAAATGACACGCATATGACGGATATAGTTTTCATTTAAAGTTCTGAAAGCCTCAAGGCTTTCAGATTTTCCCGCACCACTGTCACCCATGATGATTATATTGGATTCTTTTCCATTACGAAGAACAATGTTCACCATAGCGCCGTGTATAGGTAGTCTTTCATTCTCAATTTGCTTCACATTATGCAATGTAAGAAGCATTTTCTTCATATATCCGAAATAATCTATATCGTCGCAATAGTTTGCATATCCAATCAGTATATCATTCTTTTTATCTTTGTAATAGAAAGTACGTTTTTCTTCATGACCATCAGGATAACCGAATATGTAGATCATATCTGGTTTTTTTCCTATATATTCATTTTCTGTCGCTATTTCAAAAAGATTAGAGAGCCCTACACCATGTACCATAAAATCTTTATGGAAATAAACGAAGGTCAACATGTTACCCACTTTAGCAGGAAATACGAACCAGTCGTCTTCGTTTAACACAAGATTTTCAATCGGATTTTGTTGATGCTCTTGGAAAATGCCATCACGTGTATTTCTCTTAGTATAAGAAATATATGGAGGATGGAATACTACTGTACTAATAAAAGGTATTGATGTTAACCCTTTATATTCGATCGGACAATTCCAGTTTACATCGTTTAATGTCAGGCCGGCATTAGCTCCGGCTATAGATTGACGAAAAATACGGGATTCCCTTCCTACTACTGTCGTTTGTATTCTACGCCCTGTTGATAATATGAGATCGTTAAACATATCATTGGCCTGAATAAAACGAACATTTTGCAGACCTTCACCCAGCCTGTTATTTCTTACGATTGTATATCTCTCAAGTCTTTTCCAATATTCAAAAAGCAATTCTGTAACTTCTATAAATAAGTCTTTATCTTCAAAGAATTTTGAATACTTGTTATCCACAGCTACAACTTCTTCAATTTCAAATACAGTAAGTAGTTTAAATACTTCGATAAAAGCATCTACAAGATTGTCTTCTGAGCCAAAATGTTCAATATAATAATCGAAAATCACAACCTCTTCTTTCTTAAGAAATTGTTTTATAAAAGAATCAACTACTCGTCGAAAACCATAGCTATTAAGAAGTTTTTGCTTTGTGTCGCAATATTTTAATGTAAAATTGATCATTGCTCTTCCTCTGGAAAGCGTAAATTCATGTAGCATAATGTTTTATATATGGTTAAATTAATACAAAAAGAGAGTGTTTCTTGATACGAAACAAACAAAGATAAAGATTAAATTTAAGTTTTTAGTTAATATGATAAGGTAGATATGGTTTATGTATGTTAAATAATCTTTTGATACGGTATACATATGTGTCGCATTTTTAAACATAATCTCAATCGGGTTGTTCTATATAAAGTAACATGATTGATTATTCATAATCTAAATACAAAACTTATATATTATGGCTAATTCAAAAATTATAAACATTTTAGGCGATCAAAGTGAGTTTCTTCTTGGGCATGTAAGCAAGACAGTTGACAAATCTCTTATACATGCGCCAAGTCCAAATGCGATAGATAATGTTTGGATAGATTCGGATCGTAACATTCCTACATTAAACAGTTTGCAAAGACTATTCAGTCATGGCAGGCTTGCTAATACGGGTTATTTGTCTATTTTGCCGGTAGATCAGGATATTGAACATACGGCAGGGGCTTCATTTGCTCCAAATCCTATTTATTTTGATTCGGAGAATATAGTAAAACTTGCTATAGAATCGGGATGTAGTGCTGTGGCTTCTACCTATGGAGTATTAGGGTCAGTAGCCCGAAAATATGCGCATAAAATACCGTTTGTGGTAAAAATTAATCATAATGAACTGCTAACATATCCCAATACATACGACCAAGTGCTTTTTGGTACGATAAAAGAAGCATGGAATATGGGAGCTACAGCTGTAGGCGCGACAATATACTTTGGTTCGGAAGAAAGCCGCAGACAAATAGTAGATATTTCTAAAGCCTTTGAGTATGCACACGAATTGGGTATGGCAACCATCCTTTGGTGCTATCTTAGAAATAGCTCTTTCAAGAAAGATGGTGTTGATTATCACAGTGCTGCAGATTTATCATCTCAGGCTAACCATATAGGAGTTACGATAAAAGCAGATATCGTTAAGCAAAAACTTCCAACGAATAACGGTGGATTCAAAGCCATTAACTTTGCGAAGTGGGACGAACGTATGTATACCGAGTTGTCTAGCGATCATCCTATCGATTTATGCCGTTATCAAGTTATAAATGGCTACATGGGACGCGTTGGTCTAATTAACTCCGGTGGTGAATCGCATGGAGCGTCAGACCTTAAAGATGCAGTCTATACAGCAGTAGTTAATAAGCGAGCAGGGGGTATGGGCTTAATTTGTGGTCGTAAAGCTTTTCAGCGTCCAATGAAAGAAGGTATTGAATTGATAAATACAATACAAGATGTATACTTGGATAAAGAAATAACTTTAGCGTGAGCTAAAATCTAGTGTTTTTTATTATAGTTGCTAAGCAGCCCTTATGTATATAAAGCACAGGGCTTCTTTTTTAGAATAATAGATTAAAAAATAAAGACCATTCTATGATTTAAGAATGGTCTTTATTTATTTTTATTTCTTCGTATCTTCCTTTTCGTTCTTGTTTTCATCTTCTATAGGATGCGCAAGAGGGATGGTAATTCCGGCTTTCTCTGCATCGCCTTTCAGATACGAAGGAAGATTCATTCCGGCCATCTTGAATAAATCATTGAGTGGAGGAACAGACTTCATAAGACCTGAAACAAAATTAGCTGTAGTTGTTTGACCATTGCTATTGTTACCTGACGAATCCCAAACAGTAATCTTATCAATTTTAAGATTCTTGATCGCTTCAACCTGAGTTTTCACCAGTTCAGGAAGCTTTTCTATCAGTAGTAACTGATATGCTGCTACAGGATCGCCTCCGGCTGCATTTACAACACCTTTATAACCTTCCGCTTGTTTAGATAGTATTTCATACAATCCTCGAGCTTCTGCATCCATTTTGGCAAATATAGCATCAGCCTCACCTCGAGCTTGTTCTCTCAACTGTTCAGCCTTAGCTTGAGCTTCAATAATGATTTTTTGTTTCTCTATCTCAGCAGGAATTACAACGTTAGCTATTTGAGTAGAACGTTCTCTTTCAGAACGAGCCAACTCGGCTCTTTGTTCTGCCTGATACGCTTCTTCCAAAGCTTTTGCTTCTTGTACTTTTTCGGACGAAACAGCAAGTCTCAAGGCTTCTGCTTCCTTTTCACGACGAAGAGCATCGGAGCCTGCAATTTCTATTTTTGCAATATTCTCTCCTTTTACTGCTACAGCATTTGCTTCAGCCGTTTTTACACGAGTATCTCTCGTTGCTTCAGCTTTACCAATCGACTCATCTCTGAATGCTCCGGCAATGCTAACCTCTTTGTCCTTCTGAGCTATAGCTATCTGCACATCTCTATCCCGATGTGTTTCGGCTATTTGTACATCACGAAGTCTATCGGCTACAGCCTTTCCTGTTTCACCCATTTTTTCTTGTTCAGCTACACTCACTTTCGCCTCATTGATGGCTTTAGCAGCAGCTTCTTTCCCTAGAGCTTCTATATACCCTGATTCATCATTGATATCAGTTACGTTTACGTTGATTAACTTAAGACCAATTTTACGTAATTCGGTATCTACATTTTTAGAAATATTATCCAGAAATTTATCACGATCCGAGTTGATTTCTTCAATCATCATTGTGGCAATCACCAAACGAAGCTGACCGAATAAGATATCTTTCGCCAATTCTTGTATTTGCGAAGTGGTCAAGCCTAATAATCTCTCTGCCGCATTATTCATATTCTCCTTCTCTGTAGAAATCGCAATAGTAAATCGACATGGTACATCGACTCTAATGTTCTGTTTACTCAATGCACTAGTCAGATTGGCCTCGATAGATATCGGCTTCAAGTCTAAATAAGCAAAATCTTGTACTACCGGCCAGATAAAAGCACCTCCACCGTGTATACATTTGGCTGAAGCTCCTCCTGTTTTGCCATATACAACTAATATTTTGTCCGACGGACAACGCTTGTACCTAGATACCATTGTCATAATGAGGACAAATATTACAATTATAGCCACTACAAAAAGAACTCCTGTTCCTTCAAATAATCCTTCCATAATAAGAGTTTTATTTTAAAATTTATTGTATTTGTTCAATCAAAGAATAGTTGTTAGAGAGTTAAAGGAGTAACAATTAATATATCTCCTTCTATACCTACAACCTTCACTAATGAGCCGTTTTTGATTTCATCAACGCTGTTGGTGATAGCTGAAAGTTCATGAGTAGAACCCCTAACACTAATAAAGACCTTACCTTTTCCTGTTTTTGCCGCAGGAATAGAAAGATAAACATCTGCGGTTTTACCTATTGTATCTTCTATTTTAAAGCTATTATCTTCTGATAGTTTTAGTAACGCTCGCATGATAAAGAAAAAGAATGCAATGAAGAGTACTCCTACCAGAAACGCGACAATAGCTAAAAGAATATTGTTTTCTATAACATTGTAAAGTGATACTCCAGCCCATCCAAATCCGAGAAGAAAATTAATTAGGTTTCGAAGAGAAAAAAGCTGAAAAGGAGAATCTCCGCCATCTAGATTTCCATCAAAATCTGCATCAACACCTGTATCCGCATCGGCTCCAACAAAGGTCATTATTGTTTGTATAATAAATATTACACTCGCTCCGATGGCTATATACCAATAAAACTGTTGAGTGCCATCCATATTAGCAAAAAACTCTTTCATTATAGGTTTTAGTTAATGGTGTTAATTATATTTAAGCTTTATACAAATATATAATTTTTTCGCTAGAGAATTGACTCTAAAGGCATGTTTTTAAAATAAAAATTCCGTGAAACTTAAGATAATTTCACGGAATCTGATAACACTTGATTCTACATTAAACTCAATTATTCCAAATGTATAGGCTTTCCTTGGTAGAAATCTAATATTTTACTTCTAAAAAGGAAATCATACTTCGCCTGAATCTGTTCTGATCTACTTGTCAATAATTTAGTTTTCGCTTCATTAAATTCAAAAACAGTAGATTTTCCTATTTCATATCTTTCTTGTGCATACTTGAAAGATTCTTCCGCTGCATCGTAGGCCTTATCTGTAGAGCCGTATTTAGCCTGAGCAGCGACAGCACTCTGATATGCTTGTTGTATTTCCTTGTATAGAGCAAGTTTTACATTGTCTAAAGCTAGAGTTTGGTTTTCTATGCTTAATCGCGCGCTACGCACTTGATTACGTGTTTGGAAGCGATTGAAGATCGGGATATTCAGAGAGAATCCTATATATTTAGTCTGATTTTGACTAAGTTGTTTAGATATGCTTTCCTGATCTACCCCTTTTTTATAAATACGATCAAATCCCGTACCATAGCGCATAGTCATATCTAAAGTAGGATAGTATCCTGACTGAGCAACCTTTAATAATTTCTGAGAGCTTCCTAGCTTATATTGAGCCTCTTTAACATGGGGTTTTGTTTCTAATGCCATAGTGTAAACCTGATCGGGTGGTATTATACTAGAAATATTATCATATACAACATCTCCTAAATTAGGTTCTTCTATGTCAAAATCTTTAGTTGTTGGCAAATTTAGTGATTGTAACAGATTTAGAAGAGATAAATCAAGGTCGTTATTTGCCATAGTCACATTCAGTTCATCTTTAGCTAACTGCGCTTTGATATCGTACAATTGTGATGACGGAACCTTTCCAGCTTCAAGTAACAACTGTGTGCGCTCTACTTGCTGAGAACTATAAGATACTTGGTCTTTATATGCCTTTAGGATTTCTTTTTTGAAAAGTACATCTAGATATAACGATACTACTTGTAGTTCTAGATTTTCTTTTGCTTTTTTCAATCCTTCGACTGCAGCTTGCAAATTCAATTCATCCGATTTGATTTGATTTGGAATACGGAATCCTGTAAATAGAGGTACAGATGTTGATATACCAAAGCTGGTAGACCCTGTATTTCCTGTTCCTACAGCATTTGTTGTGGTTCTGATAGAACGACCAAAGTTAAAATCTTGTCCAATATTTCCGTTTAAATTTGGAAGGCGACTATTCTTTGATGTGCTCAAATCTATTTCTGCACTTTTTACATTCAGAGATTGTTGTCGAAGGTCAATATTATTCTCTACTGCATAATCAACACACTGTTTCAATGTCCACTTCCCGGTTCCTTGAGAAAAAAGTGGAGTTTTTACTTGTACAGGTTCTACCGAGCGTTCTTCTGATATTTTAGTTGAATCTGCCGTCTCATCTAAGGTCTTTTCAGAACGAGGTTCAGCCTTTTCTACATATGTCCTTTTTCTTACCGTTTGTGCTTGTATTGTAAAACAGAAACTTAATAGGACACAGAGTGTTATTGTTTTTTTCATAATTGTATATATTATCCTATCGGTCTATTTTTGAGCCGTTTTTTTAGATTTATCTGAAATTTCGTTTCCTCTGATCTTATCTCCCTTCTTCAACCCGGATTTTACTTCTACTTTTATTCCGTCAGATAATCCTGTAGTAATTAGTTTTTTATCAAATAATTGTTCTATAGAATCTTTTAGCACATAAACATACGCAGAGTCATTACTGAATGTTATTGTACTTTCCGGTATAGATAATACTTTCTCAGCCTTAGATAATACGATTTCAGCATTTGCACTGTATCCGGCACGAATAAGTACTGTATCAGGTATACGAGCAGCAGCTTTTATTTCAAACAAAATCGCTCCGTTTTCTTCAACTCCTTTTGGTGCAATATATTCCAGAACAGCATCAAATTTTTTGTTTTCTATAGCACCTACAGATAGTTTCATGGGCATACCCGTATGTATACGTCCGACTTCGGTTTCGTCTACTTTTCCAATAAAGATCATATCGTTCATGTTGGCTACACTAGCTATAGTAGTACCATCATTAAATGTATTGGCCTGAATAACAGAGTTTCCGACTTTAATAGGAACATCTAGTATCATACCAGTAATAGTAGATCTGATCTGAGTATTACTATATTGTGCTGTTTTTTTAGAAATCCCATTTTTTACAATATCTAAATTATCTTTAGAGTTATCGAGTTCTTCTACAGCTTTTTTGTAGTCTGCCTCCGATTTATCCATCTCTTCCTTGGCTATTACACCTTTACCAAAAAGCTGTTTCTGTCTGTCGTATTCCGCTTTTATCTGGTTCAGGTTGATGCGAGCAACATTAACTCTCGATTCTGCACTATTCAACTGAGAAACCTCTGGTATTACTTTTACCGTAGCGATAATTTCCCCTTCTTTTACAAAATCACCGGCTTCTTTCAGCACCTCCGATACAATCCCGGAAATCTGAGGCTTGATAAGAATTTCATCACGGGGTGATACCTTACCTGTTGCTACAGTAGTGTTTTCTATATCTCCCGATTCTACAGTTGATATTTCATAAACAATCTTCTTCGGTTGTGATTTTCTAAAAAGAAAATATAATGTACCAACGAAAATTAATCCGATAAGTACTAGTCCAATAATTTTTAAAGCTTTCATATTATTTAATTTTCTATTTTTTATTCTTTACAGTAAATTATTCTTCTCTGATAGCATCGATTGCTTTTATGCGCAGTGCTCTCATTGCAGGCATCAATCCCGAAAGTATACCCGATACGATCAATACTCCTAATGCAGCTATTGCTGTCCAGAATGAAACTAGCGGTGGTATGAGAAATACGTCATCACTTATATTTTTGCTCATGACGTAGCTGATGATTTCTATGAGTGCTATTCCTGCAAAGAAGCCTGCAAATCCGGCGATTGTCGTTAAAACAAAGCTTTCACTTAAAATTTGCTTCACTATTGTTATTGGCTTCGCTCCGATAGCACGTCGCACTCCAATTTCGCGGGTTCGTTCACGTACTGTTACCAGCATAATATTACTGATACCTATAATGCCGGATAACAAAGCTCCTATTCCCACAAACCATATAAGGAAATCAATACCTAAAAATAAGTTGTTGAAAATCTGAAACTGTTTTTCTATATTAAAGCTACCTACGGCTTTTTCATCGGTAGGAGATATGTCATGTGCTGTTTTTATTATCGCTGTAACCTCTTCTTCTACCACAGAGGCTGGATAACCTGGTTTAGCCGTACATGCCATAAAATATACTTTGTCTCCTTGGTTAAAGGCCTGTTGCATTGTAGAGAATGGAATAAAAACCGTTGATTCTACATCTCCGCCGATCGACATGTTCGACTTAGGACGAATCACTCCAATTACTTGAAAGTATATTCCATTTACTCTAATATATTGTCCTTCGGGATTTTCCCCCGGCTGAAATAATGTTTCATAAACCTCTCGTCCGATTACGCATACTTTGCGAGTGCCCGCTATATCCAATTCGTTGAATACCCGTCCCATGAGTATGTGCTGTTGTTCTATATTGAAATGATCGGGATATATACCTCTTGTTCCATACGATCCTGATTTTCGTCCACGTACAACATTTTTATCTCCGCTATTTCCAAAGAGTACAGGAGAAATATATTCCACAGATTGGGCTTTCTCTCTGATCAGCGTAACATCTTTTCTGTTCATCGACCAGAAACGTCCTTTACGGAATCCTTTATACGGTTCACTGGTGACATCTGTCCAAAAGAAGCAGGAGTTGGATGCAAATCCGCTTACGTTTTTCATGATACCACCTTGAAAGCTATATCCGATACCTATAAGGATAATAAGCATAAAAATACCCCACGAAACGCCTATGCAAGTAAGAAAACTTCGAAGCTTATTTCGAGTGATCGTTACCCATATTTCTTGTAAATTATCTAAATCAAACATGTTCTGGTTTTTTTATTATTCGGCTCTCATCGCTTCTATTGGACTCACTTTTGTCGCTTTCAGGGCAGGTATAAGACCAGCAATTGTTCCTGCGACAATCAGAACCACTGTTGCCCATATTACAGTGGATAAATCTACTGTAGGATCTTTGAATATTGAAGGACCATCCGATGGTGCGTTTGCCATAATTGTACTAATTCCTTCTGTTATACCAACCCCAATGACTATACCAATATAGCCTGCTACGGTAGTGATCAGTATAGATTCAAAGATAATGAGCTTGAGTACAGAGAAAGGAGTAGCTCCTATTGCCTTTCGAATACCGATTTCTTTAGTTCGTTCTTTTACCGTTATAAGCATGATATTTCCTACACCAACAATTCCCGCTAATAATGAAGCAATTCCGATGACAATGATAAAAGCAGTGATAATAAAGAATATACTTTGTGCTTCCAACATGTCTTCTGCCGTATTGCGAACATACAATGCAGATCTGTCGGCCGCGTCAAAATTATGGAGTGTTCCCATTCGTTGGCGGAGCCTTTCTACAAATTTCTCGTTTGCTTCTTTGGTTGGCAATCCGACTACGGTAAAATCAATCCTGCGAAAACCATAACCTTTGTTATATAGCATCTGGGCTGTTGTGAAAGGAATATAGCCCGGAGGGTTGTTGTCATAGATATCTTCATTATCGTAAACCCCAATCACCTGATAAGCTATATTATTATCAGCAATCACATATTGGTCTATAGGATCTTTATCTTTAAATAATACCTTTTTCATATCGGGGCTGAGAACTATCACTTTGCGGCGATTGTCAACATCCATTTTATTGAGAAATCGGCCATTTCCATTTGCAACTTTCAGATTATTGATAATAGAAGCATCCTGTGACACGCCGTCTATATCCCACGAACCATACTCTTTTTCATAAGATAGAGTTACTCTTTGGCTCAACCTAACAGAGACATATTCTACCTCTGGTATCTTATTTCGTATTAGATCATAATCTTTTTGATCAAATTTTATTTGTCTATTCGTCGGAAGGCCCTTGTAAGCCATTGAAGTCCATCCGGGCCACAATGTAACAGAGTTTTGTGCCCTGCGTGAAAAGTTTGAAGTAACACCATTTTTCAACCCATTACCTGCAGCCAATAAGATTATAAGCATAAAAATACCCCATGCTACAGCAAAACTGGTCAAAAAAGTGCGTAACTTATTTTTGCCGATTGTAGAAAATATTTCGCGTATAGAATCAAAATCAAACATAAGTAATCCGGGTTTACATTGCTATTATTGGGTTCTCATTTACTTCTATCGAACCTATAATTCCATCCTTTATATGGATAACTCGATCTGTAGCATCAGCCACAGATTGCTCATGGGTTACAATAAGCATGGTTATACCGTCGTCGTTATTGATCTGTCGAAGTAATTGCATTACATCTCTTGAGGTCTTACTATCCAAGGCTCCTGTAGGTTCATCGGCCAGTATTATCTGGGGTTGGGCTATTAGAGCCCGGGCAATTGCGACACGCTGTTTTTGTCCTCCTGAGAGTTCATTAGGCATATGGCTCGCATGTGACGCTAGTCCCATCTTATCCAGATATTCCATAGCTATACTATTACGTTTTTTTCGAGAAACTCCCTGATAATATAGCGGTAACGCTACGTTTTCTACAGCATTTTTGAATGTAATCAGGTTGAAGGACTGGAATATAAAACCAATCTTCTTATTTCTCAACTCAGCTGCTTGGGTTTCACTCAAATTTTTGATTAGGACATTATCTAAATAATATTCACCGGTATCATAGGTATCCAGAATGCCGAGAATATTAAGCAAGGTGGATTTCCCGGAACCGGAAGCTCCCATTATAGAGACTAACTCACCTCTTTCCACATCCATATTAATCCCTTTCAATACATGTAAAGGCGATTTTCCCCAATAAGTTTTGTTTAAACTATTTATTCTTATCACGTTCGCTGTTGTTTATTATATTTGAAGAACCTACTGCCACACAGAATTAACTTTTGATAAAGTTTCACGACATTGTATCTAGAAACATTTACTATATATGTCGTTAAAAATTAAAAAAGGTTACACCTTTTTGATATTTTAACATTAAAAAATTATATAATTCTGTAATTAGATGATATAAAGATGAATAATTAAATTTAGAAAATACAACTTTTGCTTATAAATTTATTTTTTTGATATGCTTAGGGAGCCTTGTATTGCTAATTTTTTTCAGAAGAAAGCATATTTGAAATAAATCATAGAATCATATATTAAATAGAAAGATAGCAGGCATGGTATGCGATAAAATTGGAGTATTTTCATCTTTTAAAAAATCTAGAATATTATTCATATACATTTTGTCAATAGAAAAATATTATTTTTCTTTGCAAATATTTTCCAATAGCAAATATTTTAATGGAGTCAATTTGTAAACTAAAAAACATATATAAGTCTCTTTATACTTTTGAGAAAGAGTTTGCCGAAAAGAATAATATAACCATTAACGAAGGGATGGTTTTATGTTGCATGAAGGATGAGAAGCCAAGAACAGCAAATGAGATTTGTGAATTTGTGGGGTTGTCTAATTCCAGAGTATCACGTATAATAAATACTGTAGAAACAAAAGGGTATATATTGCGAGAAATGGGTTCTATAGATAAAAGGCAAATGATTTTTTCCTTGACAGAGGAAGGGAGAAAGAAAATAAAAGAAATGATGAAACATGAAATTAATTTATCTGCATTGATAAAAGAACTGGTAGAAATATCAGCATAATTTTTTAATCACATAATTGCTAATAACAAATATTTACAATATAAATTATGAAAATACTTATAATTGGAGGTGTGGCAGGTGGTGCAACAGCAGCTGCACGACTCAGAAGAATGGACGAAAATGCTCAGATTATACTCTTCGAAAGAGGAGAGTACGTATCGTATGCCAACTGTGGACTTCCTTATTATATTGGCGGTACAATTAGTGAACGAGACAGGTTGTTTGTACAAACAGTAGATGGTTTCATCAATCGTTTTAATATAGATATCCGTGTAAGATCCGAAGTGACAAGTTTCGACCTGAAAGATAAAACAGTAAAAGTCCATGATATTGCAGCCAATAGAGATTATACAGAAAGTTATGACAAACTAATAATATCTACAGGAGCAGAACCTATCAAACCTCCAATGCCGGGCATAGAAGACAGTCGTATATTCTCCTTAAGGAATGTACCTGATATGGATAAAATAAAAAGCTATATAAACCAACATAAGCCCCGAAGGGTTGTGGTAATAGGCGGTGGTTTTATAGGCTTGGAAATGGTAGAAAATCTACATGATGCAGGATTAGATATAACGTTGATTGAAAAGAGTAACCAAGTAATGGCTCCAATCGATTTTTCTATGGCTTCTATTGTACACCGGCACCTTATTCAAAAAAATGTATCTCTTTTGCTCGAGGAGGGTGTTGCACAGTTCGAATCAATTGAGCATGGTATAAACGTCGTATTGGAAAGTGGAGGAAGTGTTACTGCAGACATGGTTATATTAAGCATCGGAGTTCGTCCCGAAGTAAAATTAGCTAAAGACGCAGGCTTGCAACTTGGCTCTATGGGAGGCATCAAAGTTGATGACTATATGCAGACGTCAGATAGTAGCGTATATGCTCTAGGTGACGCTACTGAAGTGTTTAATCCGATTATTAATAAACATACTTTAGTTCCGCTAGCCGGTCCGGCAAATAAACAAGCTCGTATAGTGGCCGATAATATTTTAGAAGGGAATAAGTATATATATAAGGGTACTATAGGAACTTCTATCGCTAAGGTTTTTGATCTGACTGTCGCAGCAGCAGGAGCTTCTTCAAAATTACTAAACAGAGAGAAAATAGAGCATATATCATCATATACGCACGGAAGTTCGCATGCAGGCTATTATCCGGAAGCACTACCATTATCGATCAAAATAATTTTTTCTCCTAAAGATGGCAAATTGCTGGGAACTCAAGTGGTCGGTTATGATGGTGTTGATAAACGTATTGACCTATTTGCTCAGATTATAAAAAAAGGAGGTACAATTTATGATCTTCAGGAGATAGAACACGCTTACGCTCCTCCATACTCGTCAGCCAAAGACCCCGTAAATATGGCCGGATTTGTAGCAGAGAATATTTTAAAAGGGAAAGTAAATATTATACAATGGCGTGACATCCTCAACGTAGATAAAACAGAAGCTATGATCATAGATTCACGTACAAAGGAAGAATATGATTTTGGACATATTGAAGGTGCAATTAATATACCAGTCGATGAGATTAGAAGTCGTCTAAATGAAATGCCGAGAGATAAAAAGATTATAGTTTATTGCGCTGTTGGATTACGTGGGTATATTGCCTCGCGGATTCTTATGCAGCACGGTTATACAGACGTTTATAACCTTTCGGGAGGATATCGAACTTACTCTTGTGCTATTGCTGATAATACAACGAGTGAAGGTCTTTGTGATACACTTATTAAAGATGATGGAGAGATGGAAAATAAAGAAAGTGCAATGATTAAAACAATCAAAATAGATGCTTGTGGATTACAATGTCCTGGTCCGATTATGCAATTGAAGAAAAATTACGATGAAATAAATTTAGGCGACCGCCTCGAAATCAGCGTTACAGATCAGGCTTTTGGTGAAGACTTAAATGGCTGGTGCCGTATGGTTGGCGCAAAACTAGTAAGTATGAATAACTCCGGTGGGGTAATAACTGCTATTGTAGAAAAGATAGCAAAAGAAAATGCTTCTTACACCACACCAGCTATCGCTAGAGATAATAAAACGCTCATAGTATTTAGTGACGATTTGGATAGAGCTCTAGCTTCATTTGTGATAGCTAATGGTGCAGCAGCTACGGGTAAAAAAGTAAGTATCTTCTTTACATTCTGGGGTCTTAATGTAATAAAAAAGGAGAAAAAGCCTACTGTAAGAAAAGACTTTATGGGAAAAATGTTTGGCATGATGTTGCCATCCAGCAGCAAAAAACTAGGCCTATCTCAAATGAATATGGGAGGGATCGGTAGTAAAATGATGCGTAGTATCATGAAAAATAAAAACGTAGATAGCCTTGAAAGTCTTATGCAACAGGCTTTAGATAATGGTGTCGAATTTATTGCATGTTCTATGTCGATGGATGTAATGAGTATAAAAAAAGAGGAATTAATAGATAATATTACGATTGGTGGTGTTGCCGCTTATCTCGATAGAGCAGAAAATGCAAATGTAAATCTATTCATTTAATATTTTTATATATATAAGACAAAACCCGAATTGCTCTTCTCTCACCTGATCTATTTATTCTGGTGAGAGGGGAGTTCTTTTTATGTTTTTGCACCTATACAAAAAGAAAGTAGATATAATATCCTTAAATTAAAAAACAATAAATTTCATAGATTTAGATTCCTTCTCAGATAATTTGTAGGGGCTTTATTCTTTGTTCAATAATTATTTTTATTTGTTTAGTATAATATATTTATATAAGTTTGTGGCTTGAGACTATAAATATATTTTTTCTTTAACATTGACTTTACATACATTACTAATGTTTTGCCTGGATAACATTTAGTAATCAGATAAAATAATGGGGTCTATACTAAATAGATTAGAATCAGAACAAACGACAAAACTACTGAGAGAATATTCCATTTCGGCTATTATCGGTTCCTTAGTTGTTGCCATCTACAATATTGTGGATAGTATCTATATTGGACATGGGCCTAATTTAGGAGATCATGCAATTGGTGGGCTAGGAATCGTTTTTCCTATAATGACATTCTTTACTGCATTAGGAGCATTCGTCGGTACAGGTGCTGCCACTCGTTTTGCTATTTATATGGGTGAAGGTTGCAAAGATAAGATGGATAGAGCACTAGGTAATGCTCTGGTTTTGATAATACTATTAACAGGATTCTTCGTTCTTTTGACCTATATCTTTATCGATCCACTATTACATATAATCGGAGCAACACAAGACACTTATCATTTTGCTCGCGAGTTTTTAATCTATTATCTACCGTGTTGTATCTTTCTTAATTTAGGGTTCGTATTGAGCAGTGTTATGCGTGCTTCGGGTTATCCTCAAAAAGCAATGTATATTATGCTGCTTGGTGTTATTCTAAATATCATCCTTGCACCTATTTTCATTTTTATATTCGAATGGGGGATGAGAGGTGCTGCAATTGCCACTTCAATAGCAGCGTTTATCTCCTTCGTTATCTTTATGATTCATTTTCTTGAAAGAAATAACACATTAACACTACATAAGCATAAGTTAAATCTAGATAAAAAAATTGTATGGGCTATAATGAGTATTGGTGTCTCTCCATTTCTTATGCAAGTAGCAGCTTCCATTGTTGTCTTTTTTATAAATAACAGATTAAGTACTTATGGAGACAGCATTGCCATAGAAGCATATGCCATAGCCAATAGATTAAATCTTATTATTGTACTTATTATTGTTGGTTTGACACAGGGGATGCAACCTATAGTTGGGTACAATTATGGAGCTAAAAAGATAGAAAGAGTTATATCTACAGTAAATCAGGCCATAAAAGCCGGCGTCGGTATCGGATTTCTCGGTTTGATAGGTGGATTATTCTTTTCAGATATTGCAGTCAGGCCATTTAACCCTACTTCTGCATTGGCGAGTAAAGCTTCCGGAGTTTTAAAAATAATAACGATTGTATTACCTCTTAGTGGGTTACAAATGGTCATTTCTAATTTTTTCCAATCTATAGGAATGCCCACGAAAGCAATCATGCTAAGTCTAACACGGCAATTTCTTTTTCTAGTACCGTTGTTGTTTATTTTACCTCTTTTTTTTCAATTGGATGGGGTCTGGATTTCAATACCATTAGCTGATGTTGCATCAACAATATTAGCTGTTATTATTTATATTGGGCAAATACATAAACTTAAAGAAAAATATATATATATGCAATAGATTAGATAATAAAACAAGAAAGACAAACAAAAACAAACTACAACTATTTAATAATGCAACATTACAAAGAGCTACTTATCGTATCTCCTTTCGAGATACCGAATACTACTTTAGCTTTAGATACGATCAAGACCGGTGCATATCCCGTATTGCATCTTGGTCGGAATCTGCAAAAAGCACAAGAATCCTTAGATATTATGAGTGAATCTACAACAGAATCTTTTGGGGTTTGTTTTGTAGATGATACTACATTAAAATTAGACCTTCCACCGAATGTAAGCAGAGTGATTTTTCCTGCTGGTATGGATATATCTGTAAGCGAAAATATAGAAAAATTATGTCAGGTACATTCTTTAGATGAAGCTGCAAGAGTAATAGATAGCGGTATCAGTAATATTATCGTAAAAGGAAATGAAGGAGCGGGAAAAGTGTCAGCGCAGTCCGCATTCATCCTTTTCCAAAGTATAGCGAATAAATATTTAAAAAAAGGAATAAATATTTATATACAAGGAGGAGTCGGTATACATACTTCTGCCGCTTGTTTAGCTTTAGGAGCGAAGGGGGTTATTCTGGATAGTCAGATTTCCTTATTTCCTGAATGTGGATTAACCAAAGATCAGAAAAATATTTTTAGTAAACTGAGTGGGAGTGAGACTACTGTAATTGACAATTTCAGAATATTGTTGAGGAAAAATTCTCCTAAATTACCTGTCAACACTAAATATTCGGATATTATACCATTATTGGGAGGATTAGATATTAATAAGAATATCTTACCTATGGGACAAGATATTTCATTATCTATTGACTTTGTAGAAAAATATAAAAACCTTAACACTTTCGTTTCTAGTTTCTATGAGGCTATATACGGTCATATACAGCAAGCAAAAAGACTGCAAACAATCAAATCAGATAGTAAACTCGCAAAAAGTTTAGGTATAAAATACCCAATAGCACAAGGTCCAATGGCCAGAGTAAGCGATGTCCCTGAATTTGCTTGTAGTGTAGCTGATGCGGGAGCATTACCTTTTATAGCCATGAGTATGACGACCGGAGATGCTGCCCGCAGCCTGATAGCAGAATCTAGTCGGTTACTCAACGATAAAGTCTGGGGCGTGGGGCTACTCGGCTTTATTCCTACAAAACAACGCGAAGAGCAAACGAAATATATATTGGAGTACAGACCACCCGTGGTACTTATCGCCGGAGGAAGCCAAGCTTTGGCAAAACCATTTGAAAAAGAAGGTATCAAAGCTTTTATTCATGTTCCATCTCAAACATTGTTGGATATATTTCTTAAGGAAGGGGCGAAGAACTTTGTATTCGAAGGACGTGAAAGTGGGGGACATATAGGCCCTCTTTCCAGCTTTATCTTATGGGAAAGACAGATATACAGATTACTAAAAGAAGATAATCTGTCTGCATTTAGTGTCTTTTTTGCGGGTGGGATACATAATGCATTTTCTTCTGCGTTCGTATCTATAATGTCTGCCACACTCGATGCTAAAGGTGCTAAAATAGGGGTGTTAATGGGGTCTTCATATCTTTATACAAAAGAAGCCGTAGAGACAAAAGCCATCCTCCCTGAATTCCAAAAGTTGGCGATTGAAGAAAATGCAACAGTTATTCTGCAAGCTGCCCCCGGACAAGAAACACAATCTCTAAAATCTCCATTTACAGAATATTTCGGTAAGGAAAAAGAAAAACTACAACGGCAAAACCTAGATAGTAAAGAAATTTGGATCAGATTAGAGGAGCTTAATCTTGGTCGTTCAAGAATTGCAACCAAAGGCATTGAACGTATAGGGACTGATCTTGTAAAATTGAACGAGGAAGAGCAAAAAGAAAAAGGTCTTTACATGATAGGACAAATAGCAGCTCTCAATCAAAAAGAAATGACTCTGTATGAATTGCATAAGCATGTAGCTGTAGATAATAACGAGCTACTTTCTCAACTGCCCGATATTGCTTTGCCAACATCAAATACACAACCATTAGATATAGCGATTGTCGGAATTTCGGGTATTTTCCCCGATGCGCATAATATTGAAGAATATTGGAGAAATATCGTTCTTGGCAAAAATTGTATCACAGAGGTTCCCGATAGCCGCTGGAATAAAGATCTATATTATGATTCAAATTCTACTGATACAGATAAAGTGGTCTCGAAATGGGGCGGATTTATCCCATCGATAGATTTTGATCCTCTTGAGTTCGGAATGACACCTCAATCACTTGCGTCTATAGAACCGACACAATTACTGAGCCTTTTGGTGGCTAAGCAAGCATTAACAGATGCAGGATATGAAAACCTGTCCGAAATTGATTTAGAAAACACTTCCGTTATATTCGGTGCAGAAGGAGCAACAGAACTAGCGGCAAGTTATGGTTTCAGAGCCTATGCAAAACAGGTTTTTGGAGAATTACCAGATGTATTGAAAAATTCCCTACCTCGCCTTAATGAAGATTCTTTTGCAGGAGTATTATCAAATGTAATATCTGGTAGAATAGCCAATCGCTTAAATCTGGGGGGACGTAACTATACAGTAGATGCAGCCTGCGCTTCTTCTCTTGCAGCATTGGATCTGGGCTGTCAGGAGTTATTCTCCAATCGCTCTGATATGGTACTTTTAGGTGGAGCCGACTTACATAACGGAATCAACGACTTCTTAATGTTTTCATGTACGCATGCATTATCCCGTAAAGGTTACTCTGCCTCATTCGATGCAGATTCGGATGGTATTGCCTTGGGAGAAGGCATTGGCGTTTTAGTGCTGAAACGGTTAGCTGATGCTGAGTGTGATGGAAATAAGATATACGCTGTTATCAAAGGAATGGGAGGTAGTAGTGATGGAAAAAGCCTGGGAATGACCGCTCCAAACAGAAAAGGACAGATAAAGGCATTACAAAGAGCTTATCAGAATGCAGGAATTTTACCATCACAGGTAGAAATGATAGAGGCTCATGGCACGGGAACAGTAGTAGGAGACCGAACAGAACTGCGAGCATTAACAGATATGTTTCTTGAATCAGGCGCCATTAAAGGTCAAACATTACTAGGTTCTGTAAAGACACAAATAGGACATGCTAAATGTGCTGCAGGTATTGCTGGCGTTATCAAAGCAGCCCTGTCTATCTACTATAAAGTTCAACCGCCGACATTGCACCTGAATAAACCAAATCCTTATTATGATAAGGACAGCAGTCCTTTTGTGTTTAATTCTCACTCGGGATATTGGGACAGTGAAAAAAGAATTGCAGGAGTTAGTGCTTTTGGTTTTGGCGGAACCAATTTCCATGTAGTGATGGAAAATCATAAAAAAGAGGAAGAACATAATAGCAGTTTACCTCTATGGTCATCAGAACTATTTGTATTTCGCGGGGATTCACTAATAGAAGCTAAACAACAATTACAGAAAATAAAAGAACTGCTAAGCTACAATGATACAATCAATATTAAAAATATCGCTTACAGTTTGGCTGTAAACAGCAAGAAAGAAGTTCAAGTATCTATAATTGCTAGTGATTGTAAAGAATTACAAAATAGAATTGATGCAGCACTTGCCGCAAAAGAAGAATATGGGATTTATTTTAAAAATGCGAAAGAAGGAAAGATTGCATTTATGTTTTCCGGACAAGGTAGCCAAAGAGTAAATATGGCTCGGGATATGTTTGTTGTCTTTCCCGCAATGCGTCGCTTACTTACTAAACATAAAGAATATGAGAAGATACTATTTCCATACTCAGCCTTCGATGAAGAAACGCGTAAAGAGCAAGAGGAAGTTATCACCGATACACGAAATGCCCAGCCATTATTGGGTATTGTAGATTTTGCTTTTGCTGAGTTTCTTAAATCACTAGGTATTATTCCTGATATGGTAGCAGGTCATAGCTATGGAGAATTGGCGGCTTTATGTTTTGCCGGTGCTTTTGATGCAGAAGAGCTAGTACCATTAAGTCATAAAAGAGCTTTATCTATATTAGATGCAATAGAAGAAGACAAAGGAAAGATGATAGCCGTTAGTCTTCCCGAAACAGAGATAATTACGCTACTGGATGGTGAAAAGGATGTATGGGCTGTGAACTTCAATTCTCCGAAACAAATAGTCCTAGCCGGTTCTACCGAAGGAATCAATTCTTTTATGCGAAAACTAAGTAATAAAAATATTGCGTATAAAGAACTTAATGTTGCATGTGCATTTCATAGTCCTCTTTTGCATAAATCAAGAGAGTTGTATGCCGATGTGTTACAGAAGGTTGACTTTAAGACTCTAAATATACCTGTATGGTCTAATACAACAGCAGAGTATTACCCTACAGGAAAACAAGAAATAAAAAACCGATTATCGGAGCATCTTATTAAACCTGTACTTTTTACCCGGCAAGTTGAAAATATGTACAATGAAGGAGCACGTATATTTATTGAAGTTGGACCGGGTAGAGTTCTTACTGGACTTGTACAATCCATCTTAGGGGATAAAGTCTCTGCTTTTGAAACAGAAAATAAAAGTTTCAATGGAGTAACTTTCATCTTGCATACTATTGCAAAATATTTGTCGACAGGAAGATCTGTTGACGTTGAAAAACTCTTTGAAAAGCGCAATACATCGATAGTAAACATTGATAAGCCTGAACAATATAAGAAGAGTCCTATTGTTTGGCATATTAATGGTCATAATGCTATACCTACTGATGGACGAATGCCTTCAACAGGAGCATATCCGATAACACAACCTATAATGAACTTAGAAAACATGACGAATAATCTAAATAATAATTCCACTTCAGGACTTTCATCCTCTGATCAAGTAATATTAGAGTATCTGAATAGTATGAGAATGATGCTGCAAAGCCAGCGTGATGTTATGCTGGGCTATTTAGGTCATACTCCCAATAATATATCAACTCCAATACAAACGAACTCTGTACAACAAGTACAAGTGTTACCGATGAACACTTCTTCACAACAGGTAGAGCAGAGACAAGAACCTGTGGGCATAAATACTTCTTCTTCTAAATCGGCTGGAACATCAACACAAGCCTTATTTATAGACGATATTAAAGGTCTATTACTCGAGACCGTTAGCGAAAAAACGGGCTATCCGATCGAAATGTTAGGTCTTGACTTAGACTTAGAAGCAGATCTGAGTATAGACTCTATCAAACGAATGGAAATTATTGGATCATTGAGAGAAAAACTTAATATATCAGGGAGCATGGAAGATGCTGAAGATACAGTAGAAAAGCTTGCCTCTGTAAAAACTCTTAATGGTTTGATCGATTGGATTAAGGAATTAGCCAATCCAAGTATCAGTCAGACACAAGGTGCAATTATACCAGATGTAGTTCATTCTGTTGCTCCTATTCAAACTCAAGCCGTGACAATTGATGACATTAAGACTTTGCTTCTTGAAACCGTTAGTGAAAAAACTGGTTATCCAGCCGATATGCTTGGTTTGGATTTGGATTTGGAAGCTGATCTAAGTATTGATTCTATCAAACGTATGGAGATTATAGGCTCATTGAGAGAAAAACTAAATATATCCGGTAGTATTGAGGATGCTGATGATACAATTGAAAAACTAGCTTCAGTAAAAACTCTTAATGGATTAATTGATTGGATAAGAGAGTTGGCTAATGGTGTTGAGAATAAAGATTCTATATCCCAGTCTCAAATAGAACAGATAGCAGTAAAAGAAAGTGATACCATTGAGGGTGAATTGATAAGAATGAGTTTTGAACTTGAAGAAACAACCCTAAACTCCGAAAATAATAAAATACAAGGAAAACGGTTTGCCCTTACTGATGATGGTTGTGGATATGCTCAAAATATAAAAGCATCAATAGAGGGAAATGGAGCTATTGTTGACTTGATACAAGGAGATGAGAATCTTACTCAGTATGATGGCCTGTTGATATTCAACTCTTCGACATCACCTCGAAAATACAGTATCAAAGAAGTGTTTAGTATGATCAAGAATGTAGATCTTGCTAGGATTAAATGGGTGTATACATTCAGTGATGTACTTGGTAATATTAAAATGACCGAAGGGGTATCTAAGTTGAAAGAAATTCAAGGCTTCCCAGGACTGATAAAGAGCCTTGATCATGAGTTCCCAACAATTAATTTCCGGGCAATAGTATCACATTCTATATTCGAACCAAATCTTCTATCTCAAATTGCTGTAGATGAATTATTAACACAAGATGATGCTTATACAGAAATAATCTATAAGGATAATAAGAGATATTTTGCAAAACCTAAACCTGTCACTCTTGTCAAAAATGGAAGCTCTCATTTTTCTCTCGACAAAGATGCTGTAGTTGTTGTGTTTGGCGGGGCACAAGGGATTACGCCGGAGTTGATTAGCGAACTATCAAAAGAATATCCCTGTAACTATATTCTTGTAGGACGTTCAGATGTTCCTACAGAAGAGTTTGATAAGTATAAATCATTGGACTCGAAGGATAAGATACGCAGATATCTGATCACTGAAGAAAATATGAAATCTCCCGGCGAAATAGAGAAGAAAGTACAAAAGATATTCAAGACTAATCAGATAAATCAAAATGTTGCAAAAATAGAACAAAACGGAGCGAAAGTAAAATATATATCCTTAGATATAAAAAATGAAGAAGAACTGAGAGATTTTATCAAAAAAACATATGATACCTATAACAGAATAGACGGAATATTTCATGCTGCAGGTTTGTTGGACGATAAATTATTTATACATAAAACCTTTGAATCTTTCTATAAAGTGTATTCTACCAAAATTACTCCACTGCATGTCTTATTGGATGAACTACGTTCCGACCTGAAACTTTTTGTAATGTTTAGTAGCGTTGCATCAGCTTATGGAAACAAGGGACAATCGGATTATGCTTCAGCAAATAGTGTTTTCGATCATATTGCTCCGATCTTGAATGATAAAATTGAAGCCAGGATACTAACTATCAATTGGGGACCTTGGAAAGGAACCGGGATGGTGAATGAAACACTAGAAGTTGAATTCAAGAAGCGTGGTGTTTCGTTGATCCCTCTCAAGAAAGGAGCTGAATATTTTGTAAATGAGCTTAAATATGGAAAAGAGAGCCATATACTGGTAATGGGTGGAGCAGATGATGTAAAAAGCTTTTTAAATAATTGACTCAGAAGTGGAAAATAAAAAAGATATAGCAATAGTAGGAATGTCTTGTTTTGCTCCTGAAGCAAGTAATTACACTGAGTATTGGAACAATCTTATCAATGGGGTAGACTGTATTAAGGATGTTCCTGCAGATAGATTGGATCCTAGATATTTTGATGAGACAAAGACTCCGGCTGTAGATCGATTCTACTGCAAACGAGGAGGTTTTATTCCGGATATATTATTTGATCCCATGCAGTTTTCTATTCTACCATTGGCTGTAGAAGGAATGGATACGGCGCATCTTTTAGCATTAAAAAGTGTTTATGAAGCGTTGGAAGATGCATCGGTCTTTGAAAAAAATATATCCTTAAAGAAATGCGCATTGGTAATAGGAAAAGGAGCGTATGTGGGATCTGCTATATGGCGAGCTATGGATATTGTTCATGTCAGTCATCAAATAACAGAAGCAGTAAAAAAAGCATTACCCGATTTGTCTGATGAAGAACTCGACAAAATAAAAGAACAGTATCAAGCGTCACGAGGGCGTTATCAGGCGGATTCTATGCCCGGGCTTATACCCAATCTGATAGCATCCCTTATTTCTAATAAGTTAGATATGCAGGGACCGTCATATGTAGTTGATGCAGCTTGTGCCAGCTCTTTGATTGCATTGGATCATTGTGTGAAAGAATTAGAAAGTGGAAGATGTGATATTGCAGTTGCAGGGGGAGTTCATGTTGGTCATAATGCTCCGTTTTGGAGTATTTTCTCACAACTTGGAGCTCTATCTCATAAACAACAGATCTGTCCATTCAGCGAAAATGCGGATGGTCTACTGATTGGTGAAGGTAGCGGTTTCGTTGTTCTAAAAACGCTGGATAAGGCTATTGCAGACAAAGATCGTATTTATGCAGTCATCAAAGCGGTAGGAGTGAGTAGTGATGGATCAGGAGTTGCCGTAATGGCTCCATCAGTAAACGGACAAAAACTTGCTATAGAAACAGCCTGGGCTAATAGAGATTTAGACAAATCTAAAATTGGTTATTTAGAAGCACATGGCACTGCTACAATGATAGGGGATAAGACAGAGTTACAAACTTTATCAGAAGTGTTTCCAAAAGAAGAATGTGACAAAGATGTACTGATCGGTTCTGTAAAATCTAATATTGGTCATGCTATGCCTGCCGCAGGTATTCTTGGTCTGATTAAAACAGTTTTAGCTTTATATACTAGAAAAATTCCTTCAACATTACATTGTGAGCATCCATTAAAAGGGATAGAAAATACCCGTTTCAGACCTGTACAGCAACTACAGGATTGGGATGAAAATAATTACCCATTAGTTGCTGGGGTAAATGCTTTTGGTTTTGGAGGAATAAATGCACATGTGATCTTAGAAGCATATGGAGATAAACGATCTTTAGACGATGATGTTGAGAAAAGCCCATTTCATGATAAAGTAATAGCGATTAGCTCTACCTCCAAAGAAGAGTTAATAAAGACTTTACGTAATGGACAAACAGCATCTTTTAATCAAGACGGTGACTACCGTTTGGTTCTATTCAACCCAACACCTGATAGGATAGAAAAAGCTATAAAGTTTATTGAAAAAGATTTAATATGGAAAGGGCGTCAAGATATTTGGTTTACAAATAAACCACTTATAAAGAATGGAGGAAAGATTGCTTTTATGTATCCGGGTTATGATCCCGGAGTGAATCCTGAAATAGAGAGCCTGATTAACTATTTTAAATTTTCTTTACCTGAAGAGGAATACAAATCAACAGAAAGTAAAATTATAGACAATGTCTTAAGATTGTATCGTATCAACAAAGCGATGGATATGTCGTTGAAGGTATTAAATATAAAATCAGATATGAATGTCGGACACAGCTTAGGTGAATGGTTCGGCGTGGAAGCATCAGGTATGGTATCAGGTAAATCAATCAAAAAACTTATCAACTGCTTAGATGCGAGTCAATATAAAATAGATGGTGTTTTCTTTATTGCTGTCAGTGTAGGGCGGGAGAGGGTTAAGAAGTATCTAGACTCAATACCTAATCTTTACTTGTCTAATGATAATTGTCCGAATCAAGTATTATTATGCGCTACCGAAGATGCTCTTAATAAGTTGTCCGAATCTCTTAGACAGGAAAAGATTTTCTTTCAGGTTTTACCATATCAATCTGGATTTCACACTCCTTTCATAAAAGACAGGCTTGATCTGCTTGAGGATTCGTTTAAACATCTCGAATTCCTTGATCCGAGTGTGCCAATGTGGTCATCGAATACATTGGAACCTTATCCAACCGAATCTCATTATATTAAAGCATTATCAGTCAAACATCTTATAGAAAGTGTAAGATTTAGAGAGCTTATTGAAAAACTCTATGATGAGGAAAATGTGCGCGTATTTATTCAGGTCGGAGGAGGAAGCCTTGTCGGATTTGTTGATGATATATTGGTAAACAAACCCTATAGTTCTATATCTGAGGTCAGCACACAAAGAACTACATTAGAGCAATTGAGACGCGTGATGGCATTGCTTTATATAGAAGGTCGGAATGTTGATATGTCTTTTCTTAATGTAGAGAAACTGAATAAGAAAAAACAGAAAAAAGGAATGAATCTACAAATGCTCATGGGCTTTCAATCAGACTTTCCTCTTTTGAGTGGACATGTCCGAAATCGTCTACAAAAAACGACTTCTGTTGATTTTGACTCATTAGCAATGGAAACTTCTCATCCGATAATGTCAGCTCTGAATGAGAATATCAAAGAGATGGCACAAATGCAGATGGAACTAGCCGGACTATTAAAGGAAAGGAATATAAACTATAAAAATATCTCTGCTAATACTCAATCTCAAGTCACGAATACCATTTCTCCTGTTATCGAAAAAGATTTAAAACCTACCATTATAAGAAATGGGGCCAAGACAGGATCAACATTTGAAGAAGATTTATACGTATCATTAGATACACACCCTACACTAATAGGGCACTCATTAGTTAAGCAACCGGCAAATTGGAACTATGTGGAAGACTTAAACCCTGTAATTCCAATGACTATGACCTTTGAGTTGATAGCTGAAGCTGCACATAGACAGGATTTGTCAAAAAAGATTGTAAGAATTGGACCTATCAGTGTTTATCAGTGGATGGAAGTTCATACACCCTTTGTCCAGAAAATAAATGGTGTGTGGAAGTCTGATGAATTACTTTCTTTAAACATCAAGCATTATGCATCGGGCGAGGTTACATTAAGAAACTCATTTTCTAAGCCTGATTCATATTATGAAGATTATATTGATCTGGGAGAAGATATCAGACCATTACCTACACCAGAGCAAATATATGAAAAGTATATGTTTCATGGAATTGAATATCAGGGAATAGAAATGGTTACAAATGTCACAGAAAAAGGTATAAGATCTTATATAAGAAAAAAGGCAGGCAAAGGATCTCTCCTTGATAATATGGGGCAAACTTATGGTTTGTATTTACATCTTATTCTGGATATAAACTATATAACCTTTCCTGTAAAAGTTCAGGAAATTACTTTTTATCAAGATATGCGTGATCAAGAAGGATTATTTGAATGTATCTGTTTGAGTAAAACTATTGATAAAGACTTTACGACAGCAGAAATGATACTGAAAAGAGAAAGTAAAGTATGGTGTATTGTCAAAGGCTGGCAAAACAGACGATTTGAGTTTGATAGTTTGCTATGGGAGATGACTTTGAATCCTGGAAAAAATTTTATATCGCAACAAATCGCACCTGGAGTATTTTTATCGGAAAGTATATATAATAAAACAGGTGTTTTAGAATTTCTTAGAAAAAGATACTTAAATCAGCCCGAAAAGAAACGACAAGCTTCTCTGCCTCTAAATAAGCGGAAAGATTATCTTACTAGCAGGATTGCTCTTAAAGATAGTTTAAGGTGGTATGTTCAGAATAAGAGTGGTAAATTAACATACCCAATTGAATACTTTATAAAATATGATGATTATGGCAAGCCTTATGTGTATGGTCTAGAAGAAACAAAAGGATTAGAGATTTCTTTAGCTCACAAAAATGGAGCCAGTGTGAGCATTGTTTCAGAAAAATCTGTTGGTATTGATATTGAAACAATAGAGGAACGTACAAAAGACTTTTTGGAAATTTCATTCACCCCTTACGAACTCGAATTGATTAAAGATAAGGATATCACAGAATGGAGCACTCGTTTTTGGGTAGCAAAAGAAGCTTATGGAAAAATGTTAGGCGTGGGACTTCAAGGGAACCCTAAACGATATGAAGTAAAAAGAATAAATGAAGACATTCTTTTTATTGAAGATTGTGAAATAAAGATATTTAAATATAAAAACTACATAATAGGATGGACACAATAATCGTAAAAGAAGAAAAAGATCTGGTATTTGAAGTTTTGCATCAGTTTATTTCAGATATAATAGGTGCAGATATAGCAGAAGAACTTGATATAACTCAAAATAGTAAATTTACAAAAGATCTGGAGATGGATAGTATTGAGCTTGTGGCTTTTGCTGAGAAAGTTAGAATTAAATACGGGACGGATATAGACTTTACAAAATGGTTGTTAGCAATGGATCTTGATCAGATTGTAAAGTTGAATATAGGAGATATTGTAAACTTTATTGTTGATGGCAATCATTCAGATAAATAACAAGAAAATCCATGTATTGGAAATGAATCGTGAAGCATCTCAGGCTATTGTGATGATTCATGGTATGTTTACCAATATGTCAGTATTCTACTTTAACATAGCCCCCGAACTGGCTAAACATTTTCATGTTGTATTATATGATTTGCAAAGTCACGGTCTGAGTGAACGTGTTGACTGTGGATATAATCTTGAGGCGATGTCTGATGACTTGATAGCTCTACTTGATGTTCTGAACTTAAAGAAAGTACACTTGATTGGATACAGCTATGGTGGTCTTATAGCCTTAAAAACGGTAATGCTTTACTCTGATAGGGTGGAAAAACTAAGCCTGATAGAGTCTCCCAAGCCGGACGAAGGTGATGCTCCTGAAGTACTCCAAAAATATGGGAATAAATTTATAGATCAGTATTTGAATAACTATGCTGAGTCCACATCTTTACAGCCCGGAAAAAGGCAGATTGAAAAGAATAAAAAACTCTATGAATACTTATTCAACCATACTTCAATTAAGGAAGATTTTGATATAGATAATAATTTGTTTGATATATTATCTACCAATTCTATTAAAGTGCCAACCTTATTATTATATGGCTCTGATTCGGATTGTTTATTAGCCGGAAATCTATTGAAAGAAATTATTCCAAATTCTTATTTATTAGAAGGTAGTGGCGATCATAACTTGCCTATTCAAAAACCACAATGGATTATTGAGAAACTATTAGAATTTATCAAATGAAAGGCAGATTTTTATTTATAGTTCCGCCACTTACAGGTCACGTTAATCCTACCTTAGGTTTGGGGACTGAATTGCTTAAAAATAAACATGATGTGGCATGGATAAGCATTGATCCTCAATTAGAAGAAAGAATACCCAACGGCGGCACATTTCTTTTACTCGATGCTGATATAAGTGAAGCCGATAAAGAACAGATAAAAAATGAAATTCTGAAGCTAGGCAAAAAAGCTGTTTATGGTCTTGATAGCTTGAAGTTCCTCTATGATGAGGTATTAATTCCAATGAATGCGGGCATGCTTGATGGCATAAAAAAACTTATTGATGCTTATAAACCTGACATCATTATTAATGATCATCAGATATTTGCTGCAGCAGTAGCTGCAATACAAAAGAATATACCTTATGTAACATCTGTAACTGCTCCGGCGGCAATAAAGGTAAACGAAGCTTTACCGACGATTCATGAATGGGAAGGAGATCAGATTATAAAGTTTCAAAAGAGTGTAGGGCTTAATAGCGATAAGCGTTTAGATTGCTCCAAATTACTTACAATTGTATATACTTCTAAAAAATTATTTGGAGAATCTAACTTAGATAATTATTACCAATTCGTAGGTCCAGTAATCAATAGAGGAGATTTGACCGATGATTTTGATTGGCATAAACTTCAATCAATGAATGATCTTCCTAAAATACTAGTCACAATAGGAACAACATTTGATCACAACCTCAAACGACAATTTCTAAGGAAAGTGACAGAGGCTTTCGAGAATGATATGATAGGAATCGTAATTGTTTCCGATCCTGAGTTGTTTGACTATATGCCTCAAAATTTTATAGTATGTAGACGCATTCCACAACTTAAACTTATCCCTCTAATGGATGTTTTAGTATGCCACGGAGGACACAATACTGTTTGTGAATCATTGTCATATGCCAAACCTTTGGTTGTTTTACCTATTGCCTATGACCAATCCTATGTTGCAAGCACAGTTGTAGATAGCGGATCAGGAATACGATTAAACTTCAATCGATTTAAGGCACAGCAATTGAAAGATGCTGTCAACGAAATTCTCCATGACAAGAAATATTCAGAAAATGCCCAGGCAATACAAAAATCATTTGAAGAAGCGGGAGGCGTTGCTAAAGCAGTAAAATTATTAGAAAATATACTTACAAAACAAATAGGTCTATAACCTTAAAATAGAATTAAATGTCTAAATTTTTATTTGTAATTCCTCCTTTCTGGGGGCATATAAACCCCACATTAAGTATAGGAGGCACTCTCTTAGAAAGAGGCCATGATGTTGCTTGGGCGGGTATGACCAAACTCAATATGAAACTCTTTCCTTTAGGAGCAAAATACTTCTATATGGAAAAAACAGAGAGTAAAAACAAAAAAGAGATAGAACGAATAATCTTGCTGCAAAATAAGGGCGCTAATATGCCGGCACTTGAAGCTCTTAAGTTAGGATTGGAAGATACCTATATTCCTTTTGCTAGGATGATGATAGACGAGTTTAATGAGATTGTAGAGCAATATAAACCCGATGTAATAGTGAATGATTGTATTACTTTTGTTGGTGGACTGTCCGCTCAATTAAAAAATATTCCATTTGCCACTATAACGCCTATTACACCTAATGCTCTGAACGACCCTCAAAGTGCACCTAAAGTTACAGAATGGGTACATAAATCAATCATTGATTTACAACGTTTTGTTGGAATAGATGGGGATGAAGAGTTTGTGCAGTCTAAGCTATTGAATATGTACTATACCTCACAGCTATTTTGCGGTTTAGATAATGCTTCTGTACCACCCTATATGAAGTTTATAGGGGCATTGACAGGTAGACCGGATAATACTCCATTCGATTGGAAAAAGCTTGAGGCAATGGGTGACCACCCTAAGATATACATTTCGATAGGAACAGTATTGGTCCAAAGTCGGAAAGATTTCTTTAGCCGCATGATTGACGCGTTAAAAGATAAGCCTGTTACTGTTATAGCGGCTGCAGATCCTAACATATTGGATGAATGGCCTGAGAACTTTATAGTGCAAGGATATGTTCCTCAATCGGAATTATTGAAACATATAGATGTTGTAATCGGGCATGGTGGGTTAAATACAACTTGCGATACTTTTATGAATGGTATACCTATGCTCATTATTCCGATGGCCTTCGATCAATCGCATACAGCACAACTAATTCAAAACTACGGCTGTGGTATTCGCATCAAATATAGTCGTATGCGCGTTAAAGACATCGAACATGCTGTAGATGAGCTATTATACAATCCTACATATAAAAAAGCGGCTAAAGAGATTCAACAATCTTTTATAGAAGCAGGTGGCAATAAAAGAGCTGCCGAATTATTGGAAGAAATTATAACTGTAAAACAGTAATTAAAAAGAATATAATTTGAGCATGAGCGTTTTTAACTCACTGACCGAAAGTAAAATAATAATACTTCTCGGTTGTTATGTCTTTTTTCTATTAATCATCTGTTCTCACATGTCTCCTTTGTATTATTCAAATGAATGGGCAGATGTAAATATTTACTTTAATGTAGCAAAAGCTATGTTTAATGGCAGAACCCTTTATACTGAAACTTTTGATCATAAAGGGCCTCTTATTTTCTTTATATATGGTCTGGGATATCTTATATCAAATAATTCTTTCTTCGGAATGTTTCTGATTCAATGGACTGCATGGTTTATAATGGTTTATTATATCTATAAGCTATCTAAATTATATTTGGATAATGCTTTTGCATATATAGTAGCTATTATTTTCCCTGTCTTTATACTGAAAATAATGAAAGCGGGAGGATCAGCAGAAGAGTTTATTCTTGTTTTCGAATGTATTAGTTTATATTACTTTGTCAGATATTTTAAAGGAAAAGGTGTATCTATCCATAAGCCGTCAGTAATGTTTATACATGGAATTATGTGTTCTATGGTACTTTTCATAAAACTCAATTTGTTGGCTTTTTGGTTCTTTCCTTTAGCTGCTATATTTTTTAATCTTTTACGGAAGAGAGCGTTCAAAAATTTTGCAGTAAATATGGTTGCATATATTGCAGGACTTTTGATTATTGCAACTCCTATTCTTTTGTACCTCTATGTTAATGACGCACTCCAAGAAGCATACTCTATTTATATTGAATTGAATAGAAAATATGCTGAATTACAGACGATAAGCAGTTCTGTACAATTAGTATTGCTCCGTGTTGTATACCTGTTTATGGATCCTTTTGCACTTTTCTTTATGGCACTTATTGGAGTTTTCTATTTTCCAGTAAAACATATTAAGTATACTTTAGGTAAATATGCTTTACTATTATCCGGAGTCGCTCTTTACATTATTATATTTATGTCTCCGGTTTTTCAAATGTATTATCCTGTTGTATTTCTTATTTTTAGCTTATTGGGCGTACTAAGTTTGTTTATATACATATCCGGTTTTATAACGATAGTAAAATATATTACATCTGCTTTTTTACTTATCATTACAAGTTGTATGATATATATAGGCTATAGTCAGACTGATTTGGGGAATAGTAAGATCGCCGGGACTACAGTTTCTTTGAAGCCGGGATTACTTACACAGAAAATTCATGATGAAATTGTTAAGGAACCAAAACCAACACTCCTAAATGTTGGTTTTGGTCTGGGTAATAGTTTATTTACAACATGTAAAATCGTTCCTAATATTCGTTATTTTGTTTCACCGAATCTAACATATGAGTCATATCCTCAAATGCGTGATGAACAGACAAGGTATATTGAAAATAAAGAAATCAAGTTTATAGTTATGCCCTTGCCTCTATTGGATATAGATGGAAGCACAAAAGTGCAGAAGAGACGGAAAATTGGAAATCAAGAATATTTTTTAAATCTGCGTGCTTTCAAAGAAAATTACACTTTAATTTTAACAGACACGATTATCAATACGATAGATGAAAAAAATATAGAGATACTTCAACTATACAAACTAAAATAAGGAAGATGAATAAAATGTCCAATGTAACTATTCTAGGGGGAGGTAATATGGGCTCTCAAATTGCATTTCAGACAGCTTTTAAAGGATTCAATGTCACGATATATGACATCAATGTTGACTTATACAGTCAAGGGATTGAAAACCTTGAGTTACTAAGGAACATATATCTGAGAGAGGCTCATGCTACCGAAGAAGAAATGGATGCCGCTTTTAATAATATTTCGTATTCTTTTAATCTTTCTGAAGCTGTTCAAGATGCTGATCTTACAATAGAAGCTATACCCGAGAATATCGAAATAAAACAAAAATTATACACAGAGCTAGGAAGAGTTGCTCCTGCAAAGACAATTTTCACCACTAATTCATCAACAATGTTACCCAGCGATCTGATGGAGTTTACAGGACGTCCTCATAAATTTATGGCATTACATTTTTCAAATTTATTATTTCACTGCAATATTGCTGAAATTATGAAATCTTCAGAGACTGATGCTGATTCGTATAATACTGTTATAGAATTTGCAAAAGCGATTGGAATGATTCCTATCCTTGTAAAGCAAGAGCAACGTGGTTATATCTTAAATTCATTGTTAATGCCTTTTATGGCAGCTGCTACCGAACTCTACCTAAAGGGTGTTGGCGATATTGAAACCATCGATAAAACATGGCGTATCGCAACAGGCTCACCTGTTGGTCCTTTTGAAATATATGATATAGTTGGTATAAATACAGTATATAATATAGCCGCTAATGGAGATCTGAAAGCAAAATTATTTGCACAATATCTAAAAGACAATTTTATAAAACAAGGAAAACTGGGATATCTCTCAGGAGAAGGATTTTATAAATATCCAAAAGAAATAAACATCACTAAAATAAAGAAATGACAAAAGGGATAGATATGTAGGATTAAAGCCTATATATCTTCCCTTCAAGTTATAACTGTTTTTAAAAGTTATTCTTCTACTACACAACGCACACAAAAGCCTAAAGTACGAAAAAGTTCATAATTGGTTGTTATCAAATTGCCATTAGCAAAAGTCATGGCATAGTTATTGGCTCCGTTAGCGGATGAAGACCAATACATTCCATTTGTTCCGATTTGAACAAGACTATTATTTGTATCTCGATATCCTGATGCTGGGAAAAATGGAGAACCTGTATCTAACTTATTATATCCTCTGTCGAAAGACTGAGTTCCATCAGCTAGGGTAGAGGTATATGATACAAACGGACCCACTATTGAATAACTCGATACATCATTAAATTCGTTAGAAGTAGGCATTCGCCATTTTTTACCCGGAGGCGCCCATCCTTTTTCCGTTAAGTATCTGCAAATATCGCCAACTCCTGTAGATGCATTCGTTATTTCATAGAGGTATGCACGGTCAAGATTTGTTTTTCCCGAAGGAGGATTACTGTTTACATTAGTTATAGGATATGGAATTGCAGACCATTCTATATTTGATGTCGTTCCCCCCAAAGGAGGATATAATACTGTTGCCAAAGAATAAATACCTATCGGTGAAATAGCATATAAGCTACCTCCTTGAAAGTATACTCCCTGATAAGTCTTGTGTGTGGTTACACCGACATCATCGAAAGTCAAATGCCCTGAAACAAGATCGTAATATATATTACTGCCAGCCCATCCTTTATGAGCTTTAGGATAATATTCATTAGTTATATTTAATACAAGAGTTGCATCATTGAACTTTTTGGGAGAGTCGGTACTTTCAAAAACTACTGTTACCTGTCCTGCAATACTTATGGCATTCCCTACTACTCTAAAATTAACAGCAGTACCTGTTCCTGTATTAGCGGAACCAACTGCTCCAACCTTTAAGTTGTCTGAAGCTTGCAGATTCAAAAGAGAACCACTACCTGTCGTTATATTTTCAGTGATGGCTTTTATACGCCAACCGGCATTACTTCTCACATTAAACGTATATGTATTTCCATTTGTCCAGTACGAACTGCTAACATTGCTGAACACAATGTTGTAAGTTGATTGCCTTAAGAATATACTCTCAGTTATATTATTAGTACCATTGGATACAGTGAAATCTATTTTTGATATTTTCACAAGAAACGGATTATCTAAAAGCTCGGAATCAGAAATGCCTGGGGGTTGTATTGTAAATAATATCTCTCCTGATGGATCACTTATACTAGACTGCAAACCAACGGAAGGCAAACCTGAAGAAACGTCTAACGAGAGCCCTGTACTACCTATCACATAATGAGTTGCTGTAACAGATGAAGATTCTGGAACCCACTTTATTTTAAATTGTTGGGCATCTGGTTGAGTATTTATTGGTGCTGCAAATATCAATTCTGTGATTTTTCGAGTTCCTGCAGTATTTTTTATACTTAATGCTATAGCTGCATTTATATCTTGCGTCACTTTGATTATATAAGTAAGTCGCCCTGCTTTCAAATGGATAAAACCAATACGGACTAAGCCACTTACATTTTCCGTCAGACCAACTTTAAGGTTGGAAATTACACCCGAAGAACCAGATGAAACAGAAGTTCCTGATGTGGATAACAAACTTACCCAATTAATATTGTTGCCTTGCGCATCTACTATTTTATCTACAGTCCACCCTGAAGGATTATCAGTTGTAACTGCAAGCGTATTGTTTTCATCACTAGCTGTTTGAATATCTCTGGGAAAAGAGAATTCTCCGGCGGAAACTCCGAGCATGTATTGTCCGTCAAAAACAACGTCACTCATCAGAGCATCATTCCATTGGATAATTTCAGCTTTAATATTAACCGGACGAGAATTGAAAGCATCTGTTGGAGTCGCCAATCCAGAACCGCTAATTTCAGATATATTTACTTTATAATGATGATTTCTGAGTAAAGCAAGATAGGTGGTAACGCCTGAAGATGTTTGTGTAAAATCGATCCGATAATAAGTCGGTTGGGCGTCGCCCGTATAAGTTCCGCCGATAACCAGGCAGGTATTATCTTGTAAAGATGATGAACTTCCGGCTAATGCTTCAAAAGTGTAGATTTCTCCTATGCTAGAAATCCCCGGTGTTGTAATGGCATCTTCATCATACACAAGTGGGTTCAGTGACGCATTTGCAGGTTTCTGTGCAGAAGCAGGAACCGAAGGGGATGTTACTTTTCCTTGTAATGCATTCCAATTTGACGATACAGGAGCAATTCCACCTTTATTATTATAGTTATAAAGGCGTATGCTTTCCAGTACAAATTTACTTGTGGCATCTACATGAGTAAGTGCTACATCTATTTTGGAAACCATACGAACCAGATTGACCGGATTATTAATGACTGTATTGCCATCTACAGAGAGTGATGTCAATTCTCCCCACATTGGTATGGGAACGTATCCTCCGGATAGAGGATCGGTGTTCCATTTTCCCGCATTCGACAATAGTAATTTTTCCATAACCGAAGATTTTTCCTCACCGTCACTTATGCTGCTTAAAGCATTAGCCAGGCTCTGTCTGGAATTTGCCAGAATTACTACATTATAATTTCCTTCCGGAATTTTTACAGAAAAAGTCTTAACCTTACTGTCTGTAGGATTAGTATTTATAACATTACTATACAAAGGTTGATATGTGTATTTTCCGTCTAGGTCGAACAACAAAACTTCTATACTTCGCACATCATTCTCATCATCTTCACCCAAAGAAGATTTAAGACCCGATGAACCTGGAACTACTACTGAAAATAACATATCCATGACATTCTTATTTTCTGTCGATACATATTCGGTATCACTGCATGAAGGCATAGAGATGCCTAATAATAACAAAACAAGTATAGCTCCATATATAATCAATTTGATAATTACTTTCATAATTTATTCGTGTTTATAATTTCTAAGCCGATACCTCTAGGCTATTTATTGTTCGGATACGCATCGAATACAAAAACCTCCGGCACGGTAAGTTGGTTGCCCAATCCATAAATTTGTACTATTAAATTTCATATTGAATCCGTATACACCAGTAGCTGTGGCAGCCCAATATATTCCGTTGTAACTAACGTTTGTCAAACTTCCACTTCCATCCGTCCGATAACCTGCCGCAGGATACCAGTTTCCGTAGCCAGTCCATGTCATTCCCGAGGTATCCCATGTAGTACCATTTTGTCCCATAGTAAAATTACTACTGCCCCATGTTCCTTGTTGAGGTACACGCCATCCAACAGGGCATGGATCATAAACTGTTTTAGTTGCTGGTCCCCAAAGAGCATTGTTTTGCGCTGTTCCATTAGTATACCAATCAAAATTGGGTGTTGCGCCATAGTAGAAAGTTAATGGATATGCTATAGAATTGGCCAAGTTGTTGGATTCTGCTACCTGTATTTTAGATACTGATGTGGTGCCTGATGACGTATATAGAATAGGTTCATCGGTTCCTGTTAATGTTGACGAATTCGGGAACGGATCTTTACGTCCCCATTGATATAATAGACCTTTTGCTTCCACTGTGTTTGAGGTGTTCCCCAAGGCTCCAAGGTTACGATCCATAAATTTGCCGGTACCTAAGGCTGACGGAGTATAGTTAGTTACCCATATATGCCATGACCAAAGTGTTTTGTTTGAAGCATTTTTAATCTCTACAACTGCATTTCCTTGGATACTTCCCGGTTTCACTAGAACATAGCCCGATGCACCTGTGCCAACAGCCTGAAGGATGCTTATATTTGAATTAGATGCTATTTTATTTGTATTATCAGTCCAAAGAAGTCCCGCCGTAAAACTATCTGATGTACCAAGTTGAATGCCGGCAGCAGATTCGTTAGCTCTACTTACAGGGATTAGTATTCCTGTACCTCCCGGACTTACAATATAGGAATTTGATTTAGGCTGTATGATACCGGCATAGCAAGGCAAAGTAATATCTGTATCTGCGAAACGTCCTTGTGGGCTCTTAATTGTCAGCACTACATCTCTATTATAAAGTGTAGGATTCGTTATATCATTGATTATGTTGAAATATACTCTCGTCCCATTCGTATTGCCCCCTCCAGAGGTGGTTGTTAAAGTTTGTAATACATTATCAGGGTTACTTTTGATTTCAACAGTGAAATTTGTATTAGACTTAATGGTAAAATACTTCTGAGTCCCATCCATCAGATAATATGTATCTTTTTCTGTAGAGATATTGTATTTTACCTGTCTAAGAAAAATACTTGCAGTTAAAAAAGTGTATGGGTCACCTATTCTGAAATCGACAACAGATACTTTTTCCAGAAAAGGATTTGTTGCATATTCAGCAGACGTAATAGCTGTAGGGCGTACTGTAAAAGTTTTTTCGCCTGAAGCATCATTGATCAAGGTAAATGCTCCCGAACCAGGCTGATCTGATGACCCATCGAATGAAAAGCCCACATTATAAAGATCAGTACGACTTGATGAAACTGTGAATACCGAAGGATTCCATTTGAGTTTGAATTGTTGTGCTGCCGGCTGAACATCAGCAGATGAGATAAATACCAGCTCGGAAATTTCTTTTCCAGACATATCAGTAATCGTAAGTTCCAGGTTTAGTTCGGCTTTTTGAGTTATCTTTACAGTGTGAGTCAACCGCCCTGCACTAAGATGAATAAAGGCAATGCGATCTAATCCGCTAGTATTTTCTGTCATATTAAGCTTAAGATCACTTACATTGCCCGAAGTTCCTGCCGTTACCGGAGTTCCTATCATAGACACTACACTTAGCCAACTTATAGAGCTTCCTCCTGCATCGGTTATTTTTTCGATCTTCCATCCCGAAGGAAAATCTGTTGTTATAGAAAATGTATTATCTGTACTCGAAATAGTTCGTACTTTACGGGTAAAGGTCATTTCTCTTTGTGACACTCCCAGCATATATTGTCCATCAAAAACTATATCACCTATTTTTGCATTATCCCACATAATGACATTAGCCTCTATATTTACCGGCAGAGAATTGAACGCATCGGTTGGGGTTGTCCAACCGCGTCCACTAACTTTCGTTATATTCACTTTATAATAATGGTTTCTGAGTAGAGGTAGGTAAGTGGTGACCGATGAAGAAGTACGGGCAAAGTCTACACGGTAATATGTTGGTTGACTATCACCGGTATATGTACCTCCTATTACCAGACAGGTCGCATCTTGCATCGATGACGAGTTTGCTCTGATAGCCTCAAATGTATATATTTCACCTGATGATGCTGTCTGATCTAGATTAATAGCTGTATCATCGTATACCAAAGGTACTTGTGTAAGAGTAGAGCCTGCAGGGATACTGGCATCTGTAACAATACTCTGAGCCTGATCCCAATTACTCGAAACCGGGGCAATATATCCTTTATTATTATAATTATAGAGACGTATACTTTCTAGGGTAAAATTATCCGTAGCATCAGTATTAGTAAGTGCCACATCGATTTTTGATACCATACGCACCAAATTAACGGGCGTGTTATTTGATAATCCTGCATTTACGGTGATAGATGGTATTTCTCCGAACATCGGAATAGGAGCGTATCCTGTAGATACCGGATCGGTATTCCATTTTCCATTATTGGAAATAACAAGCTTGTCTAATACTGAAGTTTTGGAATCTCCTTCTTCAATGCTGCTGATAATTCCTGATATCGCCTCCCGGGCATTCGCAAAAATCAGCATATTATATGTTCCTTCGGGAACTTTTATAGTGAAGGTTTTAATGTTGATGTCATTTTCATCTGTATTGATAACATTACTATATATTGGTTGATAAGTATATTCCCCATTATTATCGAATAAAAGCACTTCAATGCTCCGAACTTCATTTTCATTATTTTCAGTCAGCGATTTTGTTTTAGGTAGCGACGTTCCGGGAATCTTTACCGAAAAGGTTACTTCTTTTGTTTCCACACCAAAAATCGGTGCAAACTCATTGTCACGACACGAATTGAATAATATTCCTGCTAAAAATAATAATACAATGATGCTTTTTTGTCTCGTATCAATTTTTCTGATTCCCATATACTAAATACTAATCTTATTTCTATATTATGATGTACGCAAGCTGAAAAGCGCCCTAATACTCCACTTGTGCAATAATATCTTCTATAATTCTGGTGTCACCGGTATTTGCCACCATTCTGGAACACTTATTTCAACAGAGGCTTCTTTATATTCTACCAGTATCGGTATCACAGCCTCTTCTTTACCTTCTACTGTTATATTATTTTTTTTCATAAAGTCAGTCAGGCCAATTGAGGTAACCGTACTCCCGTCTGAGCTCTTTTTTATTTGTATATTAATTGGATTATCATCCTTAAAGCGAAGTGTATTAAATGTTATAGATGCGATTTGTTCCCCCGAAATATTCTCAAATACAGATGTATTAAGGTAACGTATAGGGGTGCCTATAGCCTGCATCTCGAAGTTATAAGTACTGGGTACCTCTGTCATTTCTACTATCGGCGCAAGAAGATTTCCCTGAGGGTCTTTATCTACAAGCCCCTTTACATATACTTGTACTTTTATGAATGCCCGGCGAAAATCGAGTATCCGTTCTATTATCGTTTCGGATACAGTCGTAACTTTTAAAGATGGGGATAATACAGTATTATCCAATGCATAATATAATGTATCTCCATCTATCGCTGAAGTTCCATTTCGGAGGGACATATTACAAACAAAAGCATCTTTCATGAGACTGTTTGTGCTCAGTGGACTAACAAAACTTTTACCAGAAGCGTTTCCCCAACATACTATACGATAGTTGCCTGGTTCTAAGTTCAAGCTAACTCCGGCAAAATTAGTTAATGCATCTATATTTGCATCTTGTGACATTACATACTCTCCGTTTTCCCTAAAAACAAATACATCAACTTTTTTTATCTTTTTTATAAAAAGCTCTCCGGATTCATTGCTTACATAACGGAACTTAATCACAAAATTGTTTTCGATATCAATTGGGCAATCCTCATAGTCATCATCTATACAGCCATTGAATGCCAAGACAGAAAATAATCCAAAAAACAAATAAAACAACCTCATATATAAGACCTTTAGATTAGGTATTAAGCTACAGATTTCTATTGTAGCTTGTGTTATTTTTAGCCAAAGCTTTTGTTAGATTACAAAATGATTCTTTGGAGGAAGAATATTCTTTCTCCAAAGAATACTATATCAATTAAAGTTCAGGTGTCACACCTACTACAGACCAAGTTGCCAAACTAACAGTTACTTCTACATCAATTGGGCTTAAGTTAGGTATCGATGATAAATCTGTTTCTTTAAAAGTAAGTGCTCCTGCAGCAATATTATAGATTTCACCCGATTTGATACTCGTTAGAGATGCTCCACCGGAAACAGCTTTAAAGCCTCTAATCGTAACAAACTGAGGACTAGTATATATGGAGAGGTCATTTGTTTGTATATCACTCAAGCGGATAATTATGCGAGGAACCGTACTACCGGTAGAAGATGCAAATAAATTATATGCCCATATTGTGCCAATAACAGGCTTAGCAACCTTTGAAACAGCAGTCAGTGCCGGATCATAAAAATCATAAATAGCAGGTTTTAGTCCGGCTGGGTATTCAGCGCTTTCATCTGCAAAAGGTGCTGCAAAGGCTCCATTTTCAACAAAATCGGCAACATCTACATTTCCATCTACAACAGCTTGCTTGTAATAATTATCGATGAAGATTCCATCTACCTTGAAACTTGTAATAACACCTGAAGCTGTAATATCAGTTAATTCGACCCGGGCCACAGTTGGATTAAGATCGATTTCAGATGTATAAAATGTATTAGGCAGCACAGGAGGGGTAAGCGTGTTAGTTCCGTATAGGTTCACGTCTTCTATGTCATCCTGTGATGCCACTTGTAATAAATATTCCTTTACTGCAGAAATATTTCCCGATGAAGGAAGACCGGAAGTATTACCTACAACATACACAGCAAAAGTGTTTCCGGGCAGGTTTGTTATTAATGCTCCACTTTCGGCATCTGTAATATTAATATTCGTCGCACTAGCAGCAGTAGTTGTAAGTGTATAATGTTTTAATATGGCTCCTGATGAATTTACAAAATATAAATTTCCTGATTGAAGGACGACATCATCCCCATCTCCAACAGGAGTACCCACAGAACGGAGAGAAGAGCCACTTTTACCTAGTTTTAGGAATACGCTTTTAGGTTGTTTATCTACATCCTCTGTATCATCACCATTGGAACAGCCGTTAAAGCTCATTAATAGAGCCAAAATTGATAAAGTTAAATAACTGATTTTCGTTTTCATACGCTCTTGAATTTTTAATTAAATTGAATGTGATTAATAGTGTGAATTGTAAAAGAATTATTTATACCGATTATTTAAGAATGTAAATAAGTGAGAGTCCTATTTTAGTAGGGCCAAAATAATTTTTATGTCCATTACCGAGTTCTTGCCCGCATGTCTCGCAATCATAGCGTGCATAATCGAAATAAATGTATCCGACTCCTATAGTTGCCTCTAAATTCCATCCTGGAAAAAGAGGCCATTGATACCCATAGGATATACCTAATCCGTACCCATCTCCCTGATAACGATAATTATTTAAGGACCCGAATGGCAGATTCCCGACATTATAATGGCTATAGAGAATATGCCCTCCTACAAAATGCTTGTTGTATGGTTTGTTGATCCAGTAACGTAATTCGGGCTGGAAAAGAATGTGCTTTAATTTTTTATTTTTAGAGAATGTCCAAGGGTTGTAGTTTATCGAAAAATCAAAACTTAGATAATCCAAAAATCGATATTCAATACCGATATTTAGAGTTGTTGTGATATCATAAACCAAATTAGATTTGAGTCCAAGAATGTCTTGAGACCATTCAGTTTTATCTGACATAGCTTGACTATTGCCCTGCAAAAAGTTCACACTAATAATAAGTGTGAAAAATATTATTTTCTTAGTCATCGGATGTTATTGAGTAGTTACATCATTGGTTTTGTAGAAACCAATCTGATTTTCACGTTTTTATCCTTTTTATAAAAGTTTTTGTCTTCTTTAGAGTTGATGATTGCAGGCTTATTGCCTACCAAGATGATATTACTTTCTAAGGAGGAGTAATTCTCCTTAGGTCTCTATTATTTGAATTTAAAAGTTTTTAGACTATCAAAGTGTAGAATTTGTATTCTATCTTTTATTATTAAATGTATTATATTTGCTTTTCAATTTCCGCCTACTCTTAGTTAATAGACTATGCGATTGAGTGATTAAATTGATTTAAGTTTTGCCTTCTTAACCGTTGCTCACAAAAATAAATTATGTTTTATTAAAAAAGCTCATATATTTTTTCCTTTTTTTGTTACTTTTTCACCTTTTTTATATCATCTTCCTCTATTAGTGTTTGTTTACGTATATATCCGGGAGATAATCCGAACTTTGATTTACAAAATTTGTGAAAATGAGACATCGATGAAAAGCTATAATCAAAACAAATTTGTTTAATACTTTTACGGCTCCGACGTATTTCATGATAAATATCCGCTGCTTTTCGCAATGTAATCCAATGTGAAGCGGGTACTCCAAATATTTTACGAAAACGTTTTTCAAAACCTGAACGGCTATAACAAGAAAGACTCGCTAGTTCACTAATTGATTTTACTTCTCTGTAATTTTGGTATATAAAATCAGAGAAACTATTATCTCTCGAGGCCAATGACTGAAAAAAGAGGCTTCTTTCCTGAAGAGTATAGCAGATAGACATGAGATAAAAAAGCTCTCGTATTTTTATACAGATATATAGAGCATCTCTGAAGTTCATGTTAAGAAACCATTTTAAAGATTCAGCATAGACTGATATAATTGGAGTAAAGCTCAAGATTACAGGTTTATTTGATGATAATTCCTTCGGAGAAGAGAATTGGCTGTAATTTGAATAATTGTATAAATTTAAAATCAATCCCGGTTTCAGGCAGATTGCAGAAGCCCCTTCTGTTGTACTTATAAGGCAGCGACTTCCTATAGATATAAATATCATTTGCCCTGCTTTAATATTTTCATCAGTATATCCCGATAAAAGACATGTCAGATGGCCACTCGTTACAAGCACAATCTTATGCTCTTTCGCTATAAATTCAAGATGTTGATCTTTATTTAAGGTCCAGATTTCTAAAGATACAGAAGCTTCTTCTACTTCTTTAACACACTTTTCATTTAAGACATCTGGTGTTTTAGTCTTCATTAGGATAAAGATATCAAGTTAATAAGAGTTTGTTAAATATATTAAATTCTATAATTCTAGGGCTTTAGAGGAATGTAATCATCAATAATTCAACGAATAACTTTTTCTTATGTTCAATTTATAGTGCATTTTTTTTTATTAAAATATTATTCTAATAGTTTATATAATGAATATTTAAAGAATAAAAGTTAACAACTTTTTATGTGCGGAAAAGAAGAATTATAGGACGGTATGAAAGAGTCTTGTGATATATCCTTGTCTTAAAAAGAGTCTATTTTTATATATGGGAAATATATTTAAGCCATTACTTTTTCTGAATTGAAAAACGAGAAAAAGACTAGCCTTAAGAGCAAATATAAGTTGTTAATTAATTTTAGTTGTTATGTTGTAAACATAAAACTTACTAGCTTTGTGCCGATAGATAGTTATTGTCATTTCTATATATCCCAGATTTCGTTTTTCATCTATTCTAGATCGTATGGACATAGAAAAAGAGTATCTTTTAAATATTTCGAAAGGAAATACAAAAGCTTTCGATTCTCTTTTTATTCTTCATTATCCTCGAGTGAAAAATTTTATAATGAGCTTAGTCAAGAATGAAGAAGATGCTCGAGATTTATCTCAAGATATATTTCTTAAAATATGGAATAATAGAGAGAAACTCCCCGAAATTCAATATTTCAGAACATATTTATTCCAAATGTCCAAAAATGCGGTCTTCGATTTTTTTAAGGAGAATACACTCTTTGATGATTACGATGGGGGATATAAAATAAAAGACTTCGATTCATTGGAAGAGTCAATTGAGGCTCGTGATTTGGAAATGCTTATTGATACATTAGTTGAATCAATGCCTGAGCAACGAAAGAAAATATATAAAATGAGCCGTAAAGAAGGGTTCACAAACGAGGAAATTTCTATAAAGTTAGAAATTAGCAAAAGAACGGTAGAGACCCACATTTCCAGTGCATTAAAAGATATTAGAAAACTACTCATGAACATAGTTTTATTTTTTTACTAAAAAAAATAGAATTACCGACTACGTGTTTATTTCCTTATTACAGTCTAAGTAATAAAAGCCAAAGAAATGCATAAAAAGCACATCGATCTACTTATAAGAAGATATACAGAGAATATTCTTCCCAAGAATATCCAGTATAAATTCAGACAATGGCTGATAAATTCAGACAATGTTGAAGATAAAAATGCATCTCTTGAAAATATATGGAATAATATAAATGCAGAGGCTGATGAATCTACAATAAGAGATTTAGATCTGTTGCATCAAAAAATGAATGCAGGACACAGAATTAAGCGAATCAATTACTCTTACATTGTTCGTATTGCCGCCATGATTATGATTCCTATACTATGTTCATATCTTACATATTTCCTGACACAGAAATATTCGGTTAAAAATGTGAATATGGTAGAATGCTTTGTTCCTTATGGCGAAAAAAAATTAATTGTTTTACCAGATAGCAGCGAGGTATGGGTGAATTCAGGATCAATAATAATATATCCCGAAAAATTTGTAGGAGATACACGCACTATTTATCTCAATGGTGAAGCTAATTTCTCCGTAACTAAAAATCCGGCTAAACGTTTTATCGTAAGTACAAACAATTTGGATATTGAAGCATTGGGCACAATATTTAATGTTAGGGCTTATTTAGACTTACCAAAAATAACAGCAACATTAGAAGAGGGTAAGATAAAAGTAGAAACAAAAACGGGCCCTGTACAATCTATGATATTGAAACCGAATGAGCAAATTATATATGATAATAAAACTCAATATTTATCGAAACAAATTGTGGATGCAAAGAGAGTAGCAATGTGGAAAGATGGATATTTAATATTTCAGGAAGCCTCCTTTGGGGATATTCTGCATGCTATAGAAAAACGCTATGATGTAGTTATACACTTTGATGCGGGTAAATATGAAGGAAGGACATTTACGGTACGTTTCTCTCCAGAAGAAACCCTGCCGGAAACACTTGACATACTAAAAGAAATTATCCGGGACTTCAATTATAAGATAAAAAGCAATACTATATATATATATTGAAAAGCAATTAATTAACCTTTAAAATTTATACTCTAATGTTGAAAAGAAAGCATGTTTATACATGGCTTACAGTACTTCTATTGTCTTGTTTGAGCCATGTTTGGGCGCAGTCCAACATTAATATTGTGAATAATAATATCACAATCAGGGCTGCATTGTATGAAATAGAAAAACAAAGTGGCTATTCGGTCGGATTTGATGAAACGGATCTTGATGTGGAAAAAAAACTCTCGATATCAATCCGTAATTTATCTTTGGAAGACGCTCTTAAACAGGTTCTGAAAAATGAGAATTGTAGCTATACAATTAAGCAGAAACATATAATCATTGTTTCGAAACAAAAAAAGGACTCTGACCTTACTCAGCATAGCATTGTGGCACAGGGAAAAACAGTACAGGGAACAGTTATTGACAATCAAGGAGAGCCTTTGATTGGAGTAAGTGTAGTGCTAGAAGGAACAAATAATGGAACAATCACTGATTTGGATGGTAGTTTCTCTATCTCGGTAAAAGACGAAAAATCTGTATTATTGATCTCTTATGTGGGATATGCATCACAACGTATTACTGTTGGTAAAAACTCGCATATACAAGTCAAACTACAAGAGAATAATAAGGAGTTGGAAGAAGTAGTTGTTATAGGTTATAATACGGTAAAAAAGAAGGACTTGACGACTGCTGTTGCTGTAGTATCTACGGAAGATATTTCAGAGCGTCCAATTATTTCAGCAGCTCAGGCTATACAAGGAAGAGCTGCCGGAGTACAGGTTGTTCAACCCTCAGGTCAGCCGGGGTCTGAACTATCTATCAGAGTCAGAGGTGCAACATCGATACAAGCAGGCAATGAGCCGCTATATGTAGTGGATGGCACTCCAATGACGACTATTTCGAATCTTAGTGCGAATGATATAGAAAGTATGCAAATACTTAAAGATGCTTCATCTGCTGCTATCTATGGAGCAAGAGCTGCTAATGGTGTTGTGCTTATTACTACTAAAAGAGGGAAGGCTGGCGTACGTTCTGTGAGCTTTAGTTCGTATGTTGGATTTTCGAAGCTGGGAAATAAAATAAATGCATTGAACACTGAACAGTATAAAGATTATATCAAAGATCTAAACAAGTACACAGATACACCTGTCTCTATCCCTGATGAAGAAACTCGTTATACAAATTGGACTGATGCATTTTACGGAACTGGTAGTAATCAAAATTATCAATTGTCATTAACCAGTGGAACTGATAAACTTCAGTATTTTGCATCTGCGGGTTATTTGGATGAACAAGGTATTGTTAAAAAGTCAAATTTTAAACGTTATAATTTCAGAACGAACATTGATAATCAGCAAACAGACTGGCTTAAAATGGGACTAAACCTTGCCTATACAAAAACAAAAGGAAGCAAGGTCTATGAAAACAGAAGTGCAATGAGAGCCGGATCAATCCTTTCGGTAATAAATACTCCTCCTTATATTCAAAAGTGGGATTCTGATAATCCTGGACAATATGATGAATTTGCATATGGAGCACGTATATTAAGTCCATTTGCTGCTAATGCTGCAGATCAGACTTACGACAGAAGCCGTCTGATTGGGTCTCTCAACCTCGACTTTACTCTTGCAAAAAACTTGCATTACAAAACAAGTTTTGGAATAGACGAAACGAACTCTAGAGGCTTATATTTTCTAGACCCTACATCCAACTCTGACGGACGATCTACTAAAGGTCGTGTAGAGGAAGAAAGTTCTAAGGATTTTGAATGGCTATGGGAAAACCTTGTAACATACCAAAACAAATTTAAGAACAAGCACAATTTATCAATTCTTGGAGGAGCCACACTACAAAAAGCTAAATCGGAAGAAGGAAATCTTGCCGGATACGATTTACTTAGTTCTTATCCTAATATTCGCTCTTTCTCTGCTGCTAACATCATTGACAAAGATGCTACATGGAGCTATGCATCGGAGTGGACTCTTGCCTCGTTTCTTGGACGTGTGGCATACGATTACGAAAGCAAATATCTGATAAGTGCTAATATGCGAGCCGATGGCTCCTCTAAGTTTGCACCCGGAAAGAGATGGGGTGTTTTCCCTTCATTTTCTGCCGGATGGCGTATTTCTAGTGAGTCATTTATGGCCGGTACAGCAGATGTCATTTCAGACTTGAAGCTCAGAGCAGGGTGGGGGCTTAATGGTAATCAGGAAGGAATTGGCAATTATTCATGGCGAGCACAATATGCAGCAGGAAGAATACCTCCGACTACTGATAATTCATTACCTGGTTTGTCTCTTTATTTGAAAACTCCTGGCAACAGAGAATTGACATGGGAAAAAACGACTCAAACGAACGTAGGTATTGATCTCAGCATGTTTAATTCGAGACTCATCTTCACCTTTGATGCATACTATAAATATACAAAAGACATGTTGTTAACTGTTTATCTACCTAGTTATGCCAATATACCCGGAGGAATTGCTCGCAATGATGCTGAAATGAAAAATAAAGGTCTTGAAATAGCTGTATCTGCGCGAAGCATAGATGCGAAGAACTTTAAATGGAATACTGATTTTAATATTTCATTCAACAAGAATGAAGTAACCAAGCTTGGTTTAAACAAAGTGTACTATTATGCCACTACTTATACTACCGAACAACCTGCTATTATATTAAAGGAAGGAAATTCATTGGGAACATTTTACGGATATGTATCAAAAGGAGTAGATCCGGAAACCGGTAATATCATCTACGAAGATAGAAATGAGAACGGAATAATAGATCCTGAAGACCGAACTAAAATAGGAGATGCACAGCCCTTATTTGTTTTTGGTCTGACAAACACTTTCTCGTATGCAAACTTTAACTTATCTGTATTCTTTCAAGGATCATACGGAAATGATATTTTCAACGCATCAAAGATTGATATGACAGGTATGATGGACTTTCGTAATCAATCTACTGATGTCTTAAAGAGATGGAAACGTCCCGGTATGGTAACAGAAGTACCTCGTCCTGGAAATATAGAGAATATCTATAACTCTTCCCGCTTTGTTGAAGATGGCTCATATCTGCGACTGAAGAATATAACACTATCTTATGATTTTAGCCCGAAGTTCAACTTTCTGAAAAAAGCAGGAATCAGAAAACTTCAACCATATATAACAGCTCAAAATCTATGGACATGGACAAAATATAGCGGATACGATCCTGAAGTAAATGCTTATGATGCAAGTGCAGTCGAATTAGGTGTCGATTATGGAACATATCCTCAAAATAAATCCGTAATATTTGGTCTTAATGTAGAATTCTAAAAATATAAAGCAATGAAAACAAATATAAAATTATTAGCCTTTATATCATGTCTATTTATCACCTATTCCTGTGGCGATTTTCTAGACAATGAACCTTTATCTGATTTTACAGGAGATCCGCAGAGTTCTTCTAATCTGGAATCTAAATATACATCAGTAACGGATGCTGAAGCCGAACTAAACGGTGCTTATAATAAATTTAAACAAGATATTTTTCAATTTGAGAATTTCAGTTATGGGGATATCCAGTCAGACAATTGCTATGCCGGAGGTGATGGAGTTCCGGGTGAAGAAGTGGACGGTATCAGGGTAACATCTATGAACTCGAAAACCAAACTGATGTGGGCTCAATATTATGAAATGGGAGGAGCAGCAACAAGTGTAATAGAAAATACACGTTTGATGAAAACAAATATTGATGATGCTACTCGCAAACGAATTATTGCCGAAGCTAAGTTTATAAGGGCTTATGCATATTTCGATATTGTAAGAATATGGGGCGATGCCCCTCTGATGATAGAATTGATACCTGCTATTACGGCCGAGAATTTAGAAGAACTATACCCTAAACTATATCCTGCACGTACTCTTTCAGACGATATCTATACACAGATAATTAAAGATTTGGAAGAAGCTATTCCAGATTTGGGTAGCATGTCTCAAGGTGCATTTAAAGCGACCAAAGGAGCGGCAAATGGTTTGTTGGCAAAAGTATACGCTACTCGAGGAGAAAAGTCTGGACGTAACTATTCTAAAGTTGTAGAACTATGTGATAAAGTGATTGCAGATGGTTATAAATTAGTGACAAACTATGATGATTTATGGAATCCGGCAAATAAATATACAACAGAAAGCATCTTTGAAGTATATTATGATGCTACCTCACCCAACTGGGCATATTGGGTATTGTACAGTGAAGAAGATGGTTCTATTACATGGCGCCGCTACTGTACACCGACACATGATCTGATCTCTAAATTCAACCCTGATGACAAACGCTTTGGATCAACAATTGTTTATAAAGAAGTACCATATGATACCTACTTCCCGTCAAGCAATTATCCTATTGCAAATAAAATCCGCCAAAAAGATTCAGAGATTATATTAATGCGATTAGCAGACATACTTCTCCTTAAAGCTGAAGCATTAGTTGAATTAAATAAGATTAGCGAAGCTATGAATATTGTAAATACGATTCGCGATCGTGCCGGATTAAAGAAATTATCAACAACTTTATCTCAAGGAGATGCTCGTTTATCCGTTGAACAAGAACGTCAATTTGAGCTTGCTTTGGAAGGACAACGCTGGTATGATCTGTTACGCAATGACAGAATGGTGGAAGTTATGCGTCAACATAAAGACAAAAATGGAAAATTACTTTTCCCAAACCTAGAAGAATTTCATAAGCTATGGCCTGTGCCTCAGACAGAGAAAGATTCAAATCCCAACCTAACACAAAATCCGGGTTATTAAAAAATAAATATTATGAAGACATTTAAAATATTATTTTTATTGATTTTTATATCTGCCATTTTCGTATCATGTAGTGACAATGATGATAGTTCTACAATCGTAGTCCCAGTTATCGAGTCGCTGGCAATAAAGGGTAACGAAAATATTAATTTAGGCGATTCTATTTATTTTGATGCGAAAGTGAGCGATGCAGTTCGTCCTCTTTCTACTCTCGAGGTGGAATTAGTGGCCAACGATGTTGTTATCAGTAGTAAGTCTATACGAACAAAAGGTAATTCTGTATCGCTAGATAATATTTCTTTGTTTGTGCCATTTACTTCCAATATTGCTACAGGAGATGAGCTGAAAGTCAATTTCACTTTGATAAATGTGGATGGAGGTGAAACTAAAGAGCAAAAAACACTTAAAGCTATCCGGCCCGAGTTACCAGAGACTCTCTATCTTATATTAAGTGATAAATCTGTAATAGAGTTGCATGCAAAAGAAAATACTCCATACATCTATGAATCGGAAGAAGGAGGATATCCAAGTACTTTCAGTACTAAAATAGCAACATCTGAAGACCTTGCACAAGCCAACTATGTATGGAATGCAGGTATTGATGATAATGTAGCATCTATTGGAGATAGATTTGGTAGCGATATTAAATTTTCATATAGTAACTGGCTTGTTAAAAAAATTATATTCGATGCGTTTTCTTTCAATTTTGATATAGAAGGCTTGAGACTGGTCATCAAGGTAAATAATGTACAGATGATGGCCTCCGGAAATTACTTATATGCAAGTGTAGACTTTACCAAAGGACAAGAATTTTCTATATCAGGTATTGATAATATAGAACAAGCTTACAATAGAGACTTTTTCGAATATAATGCTGAAACAAAAACATACAAATTTATAGGTGAATCCGGCAAGTGGGATGTGTATTATTCATTGGAGTATAATTATATATGGGTTAACAGGATGACAGATGTGGCTCCGGTTACATATTGGATCATTGGACATGGATTTACTTCATCTCCTACTTGGAATAGTGCATTTAATTCTATAGGATGGGATCTCAATGATGTGAAACAGTTAGCTTACATGCGCCTTTTAGAACCAAATAAGTACCAGGCAACTGTTTATCTGTCAGATCAGCATGATTGGGGAGGGTTTGATATCCAAATATTTAGTAATCGTACATGGGATGCCCAATTCGCTGTTTTTTCGAATGACTTATTTACCGGAGATTCATCCGGAGTGAGTGCAGCAGGCGGAAGCATGGCAGATTTGGTCGGAGGAGAAGGTTTTATTCCTGGTTATTACCGTATTACACTAGATGTTTCTGACGGTTTGAACAAATCTAAAGTTGATTTTAAAAGACTTCCTTGATAATAATAACAGTGGCTCTGATCATGATGCAAATGAAATTCTGTCATCAGAGCCACTAAAATAAAAATATAATACAATGAATACATATTGGTTAAAATCTCTGATAATATGCAGTTTAGGGCTCTCTCTATTTAGCTGCAATGATAACGATGATAATAACAAAACAGAGACACCTCCTGTTATAACCGAGGCCCCAACCTTAAAAGGCAAACTAGTATATCACAATTATACAACCTATGACACTGAAGATTCTAAAATGTACATTTATGATTTTGGTACAAATGAATTGAAATGTATAAGTGAAAACTGGAAAATACGCAACGCTATGAATGCGCATTTTTCTCCCGATGGTAAACAGATCACTTTTATGGGAATAGGAGAAGATACAAATACATGGGATATCTTTTTATACGATCTTTCGGGAACAACACAGCCTGTAAATCTTACAACATATGACGGAACAAGAGATGAAGATCCTAAATTTTCCCCTGATGGGAAACGTATAGCTTTCAAACAAGATTTTAGGGTTGCCGAACTCAATTTGGAAACAGGGAAAGTAACAAAACTTAGTCCTGTAGATTATTCGATGCCTTACTATAATGCCGATGGGACAAAGCTTATTTGTTCGAAAGGCGATGGAGCAACATCTTCTATTGCTGTAATCGATATTAAAAGTAAATCTATAAAAACACTTTATGATGCACCTAAAGTTCAGGATTATTATCCTATAAATGCGGATGAAACATCATTCTATTATTCTGTGGGATATTCCGAAACAAACCGTGTAGATCAAGTATATCGTGGATTTTGGAGCGGATTGAAAAGTAAACGCCTCCCTTTTAATAATACAGACGGAGATTATTCTGATGCTTATCCGGTAAACAATGATTGGGTTATTATCTGTAGCACACGTACCGGAAGCCTTGGAGGATATGATCTATATATTGCAAATGTTGTATCGGGAGAAATTTTTCCGATGACAGACTATAATAAAAATATAAACACTCCGAAAAATGAATTAGGACCGTGTGTCTATATTCAAAAATAAAGAAAGTTTTTAAGACATGAAATACATCATTTATCTGATTACTTCTATGTTTATAATGTCGGCATGTATAAATCAGAAGAATCTAAACAAATCCCCTGTCTCATTAATGTGGGAAATGGGTAGAAATGGAATAGAGCCCGGATATTATGAAAATACATTTTATCTTATTAATCATAGCAATGATTCCTTACGGGGAAATTGGATTATCTACTATAATCAAATGCCGGCAGCTGTAAAGCCAGACCCGACATCACCTGTCATTGTGCAGCAAATCAGTTCTACTTATTACAAGATCGCTCCATCAACCTCATATCGTCCTTTAGCTTCGGGTGATACTTTAAAGATAACATTTCGTTGTGCAGGAAGTATTCTGAAAAATGCAGGAGTACCGGAAGGCGCATACATTGTTATGCTCGATGAAAAAGGAAAAGAGTCTGTACCGTATAGTGTTGCGATCAATTCCAAACCTTTTCTTCATGATTATCAATGGTCAAGAGTAGGAGAGAGTGAGTTGCCATATCCTGATGGAAAAATGGTTTATGAAAGTAATTTAATTTTTTCAGAGCAAGTACCTTTAAAGAAAACGGATATCTTCCCATCGCTGAAACATCTGAAGGAGAATGGCGGAGAATTTTCCTTTACAAAAGATGTTAGCCTGAAATATGATCCAGCGTTTGCGAATGAAGCAAATCTATTGAAAGAAAAGCTTGAAAAACTATATGGCTGTAATATTGTAGATAAGGCTGCTGTAACTATAAATCTGAGAAAAGAATCGTATGTAGGCAAAAATAAAGAATACTATCAAATGGAACTGAATAATGGCTCCATTGAAATTACTGGAAATACACCTCATGCAATTTTTAACGGGGTTCAAACACTTTTAGCATTTATACATAGTAAAGATTTACCATATAGCTTACCGAATGTAAGTATATCTGATTATCCCGATCTCGAGTACCGAGGTCAAATGTTAGACGTTGCTCGTAACTTTTCTTCTAAAGAAAATATATTGAAGCTTATAGATATTTTATCAATGTATAAAATGAGCGTTTTACATTTACATTTGACAGATGATGAAGGTTGGCGGATAGAAATTCCCGGTTTAGAGGAACTGACAACAGTTGGAGCTCGCAGAGGTCATACTCTTGACGAGAAGGAATGTCTATATCCTGCCTATGGAAGTGGATGGAATGCTAATGATGAAAATTCGATAGGAAATGGTTATTTTACTAGAAGCGACTTTATAGAAATCCTTAAATATGCACAGAAGCATCATATTAGAGTTATCCCCGAAATAGATCTACCCGGGCATGCACGAGCAGCGATTAAGGCTATGAGTGCTCGCTATTATAAATATATAAAATCTGATAAGAAGAAGGCAGAAGAATATTTACTTACTGATTTTGCAGATACATCACGTTATATCTCGGCGCAAAGTTATACTGATAATGTTATCAATGTAGCTCTACCATCAGTATATAGCTTTGTGAAAAAGGTTGTAAACGAAGTAGATTTGATGTATAAAGATGCCGGAATGGAATTATCTGTTTTACATCTGGGGGGTGATGAAGTTCCCCATGGAGCTTGGGAAGGTTCGGATATTGCAATGGCATTTATGAAGGAGAAAGGCTTCAAGGAAACGAGAGAGTTGAAGGACTATTTTATTGAACAGATCATCCCTTTCTTTAAAGAAAAGAATATACAACTAGGCGCATGGCAGGAAGTTGGTTTATTACCTGATGAAACGGTAAATAAGAAGTTTTCCGGAGATAATGTTTTAAGTTATTGCTGGAATACAGTTCCAGAGTGGAATGGAGATGAGATTCCTTATAGATTGGCTAATGCAGGTTATCCTATTATTTTATGCAATGTTTCCAATTTGTATTTTGACTTATCATATAACAAACACGAAAATGAACCCGGAGCTTATTGGGGCGGTTTTGTAAATGAGTATAATTCGTTTAATGTTGTACCATATGATATATATAAGTCTGTACGATCAGATATGAGTGGTAATCGGATAGATATAACAAAGGTATCTAACAAAAAAATAGCTTTATCGCCAAATGCCTATAACGAAATAAAAGGCATGCAAGGACAATTATGGGCAGAAACCATACGCAATTTTGATATGGTTGAATACTATTTGTTTCCTAAGATGTTTGGTCTTATAGAGAGAGCTTGGAATACTCATCCTGAATGGGAGAAAGAGCTGTTAAGCGATAAATATACAGATGCATTGCGCCTATATAACAGAAAGATAACTGAGTACGAGTTGCCTCGCCTTAATCTTCTGGATATTAAATTTCGTATTGCTCATCCCGGCATAGAGATGATCGATGGCAAATTACATGTAAATACATCTATTCCTAATGCTGAAATCAGGTATACAATAGATGGATCGGAACCTACAGTTAATTCTACTCTTTGGACTGAACCTATAACTTGTAATGCAAAAGAAATAAGGGCGAAAGCTTTTTATTGTGGACGAGAAAGTGTAACCACATTATACAAATACAAATAAGATGAAGTTTAGAATATTCCTCTTGTGTCTGTGTTTTATTATACAGACACAGGGCGGGTTTTCTCAGAAATTAAATTGTGAAACCCCTCAATTGATACCAAAGCCTCAAAAAGAGATATACTCTAATCTATTTCTACGTTTGCCATCGGTAATAACGATAAGCAACGATATAGATATGAATGCCAAAAGCATACTTGAAAAAGCATTATTGGAATCTTTGAACATAGAGGTCTCTTATAACTCGAATGAAAATAGCCTAATACGTTTCTTTGTAGATAAACAACTACCTGATGAAGCATATCATATTAAGATAGACACAGTACATATTGATATCCATGCATCCGGTTCCGCCGGAAGCCTTTGGGCGATACAAACTTTGCATCAGATGATAGAATCTATTTCTCTCACATCTGCAGGTCAAATCAAACAATTACCTGTTACAGAAATAGAAGATTATCCTCGATATAAGTGGCGAGGGTTTCATTTGGATGTGGCTCGACATTTCTTTACCAAAGAGTATTTATTAAAAACGATAGAACGCTTATCATTTTATAAAATAAACAAGCTGCATTTGCACTTAAACGATGATCAGGGATGGCGAATCGAAATAGATAAATATCCACTATTAACAGAAATCGGTGCATGGAGATCTTTTGATAAATATGACTCGATCTGTATACGTCAATCGGAATATAACCCGGATATGCAAATAGATAAACGTTTTATTCGAAATGACTCTAAGTATGGCGGATTTTACACTAAAGCTGATATGCGGGAAATCATCGCACATGCACAAAAGTATGGCATAGAAATTATACCAGAAATAGATATGCCGGGACACATGTCTGCTGCGATCAGAGCATATCCGTGGCTGTCTTGCACCGGAAATACAGGCTGGGGTAAAGAGTTTTCGTATCCTATATGTCCGTGTGATCCTAAAGTGATAGATTTTGCAAAAGACATATATTCTGAAATAGCAGAACTATTTCCTTCACCTTTTGTACATATTGGAGCTGATGAAGTAGAAAGAGATACTTGGGAATTGAATGCTGATTGTAAAAGACAAATGAAAAAGCACAAAATGAAATCATCAGCCGATTTGCAGACTTTCTTTGTAAATGAAATTCAAAAGTCGCTAAAGGAAAAAGGGAAAAAGACTATCGTATGGGACGATGCAGCTGTCGATGATATCGAAAATGAGGTATATGTGACTTTCTGGCGCGATTGGATGAATGAAAATGCGAACATGATTGTAGAGAAAGGAAATCCGATGATTTTTATGACATGGAGCCATTTCTATCTAAGTGCGAGACCTTCATTTAAACAATGGAAAGAATTATATGAATTTGATATAACAAAGGATTATCCCAACATGACAGAATCTAAAGTAATCGGTTATCAGGCCTGTGTATGGACAGAAGAAATTCCAAATGAGATAAAACTAGAAGAACATGTATACCCTGCTTTACAAGCTTATAGTGAGCTGATATGGAGTAATAAACGAAACTGGCAGGATTTTTTGCAACGCATGAGTTTACACAACCGTATTATGGATAGAGAAGGAATACATTATCGCTCTTATACTTATTAAAAAATATAATGGAAGTAAAAATTAGCAGTCGCCTTTTATCTCTCGATGTTTTGAGAGGTATCACCATCGCCGGAATGATACTTGTGAACAACCCCGGATCATGGGGGCATATATATGCTCCGTTGAGACATGCCGAGTGGAATGGATTAACTCCCACAGACCTTATCTTTCCGTTTTTCATGTTCATTATGGGTATTTCTACCTTTATCTCGTTACGGAAATTCAACTTTGAGTTTTCTGTGCCCACGCTAAGAAAAATACTAAAACGTACATTCGTTATATTTCTTATCGGTCTGGGACTTTCTTGGTTGGGTGTTTCATTCGGTACATATCATGGCTTAGCTGCCGATAATCTGGAATTTTGGGAACGGTTGGGCAGATCCGTCACCAATTTTGAACATCTGCGTATTCTAGGTGTGATGCAACGCTTGGCACTTACGTATGGAATAACATCTCTGATCGCTATCTTTATAAAACATAAGTATATACCGTATATAATTGTAGTCGGGCTGATTGGTTATTTCTTGCTTTTACTTTTCGGAAATGGCTTTGCTACGGAAGGATACAATATCCTAGCAGTGACAGATCAGAGTATTCTTGGACTAAATCATATGTACACAGAGTTCGGTCTCGATCCCGAAGGTATTTTGAGTACAATCCCTGCTGTGTGTCATGTATTGATCGGTTTTTATTGTGGGAAAATACTGATGGAAATAAAAGATAACCAACAAAGGATGCTTCACCTGTTTATTATAGGTGCAATACTTACCTTCTCTGGCTTTCTGTTGAGTTACGGCTGTCCTATAAATAAGAAGATATGGTCTCCGACATTTGTTCTGACTACATGTGGATTGGGTGCTACCTTCTTATCGCTGCTTATATGGATCATCGATGTGAAGGGGTATAAAAAGTGGTCGGTATTTTTCGAATCGTTTGGGGTGAATCCTTTGTTTATATATGTCCTAGCTGGCGTTATGGCGACTATCATTGAAAGTATTCATTTGAATTGTCAAGAAGTAATGAGTATTAAGGATTGTTTTTATACTCAAATTTTGAAATCTATTTGTGGAGATTATTTCGGGTCATTAATCTATGCCTTATGTTTCATCTCTATTCTTTGGATAATTGGCAACATATTATATAAGAAGAAAATATTCATAAAGATTTAATATAGAATAACTAAAAGAAAAGTTGGCTATTAAAAGAAGCCCATAAAATAAATATTTTATGGGCTTCTTTTAATAAATGTTCATGTTGCTATCTCTTATTTTCAAATAACTTAAGGTTAAACATACTAGAATTTTTAAACATCCTTTATATTTGTATTTAAAAGCTACCCTTTTTAAGATGAAAATACTGATTGTAGAAGACGAGCAGAATATCAGTTCGTTTATTGAGCGAGGTTTAAATATAAGCGGATTTGAAACAGAGATATGTAATGACGGATTACATGCATGGGAAAAATTACAAATCACAGATTATGATTTAATCATTATGGATATAATAATGCCTTTTATGTCAGGATTGGAGCTTTGTAAGGCTTATCGGCAAAAATTTGGCTATACCACCCCTGTAATCCTACTTACAGCATTATCTACAACCGAGGATATTGTAAGAGGCCTTAATGCCGGAGCCGATGATTATATCATCAAGCCGTTTAAGCTGGTTGAACTTGAAGCTCGGATTAATGCATTGTTAAGGCGTTCGAAAGTCAGTGCGGAAATACAAGATGATAAAATTTTACAAATTTCTAATTTAAAATTAGATACAAATACGAAGGAGGCTATTCGTGATGGTAATATAATTTATCTCACAGCTAAAGAATATTTATTGCTCGAGTATTTCATGAAAAATCCCAATAGAGTGCTTTCGCGTCAAACTCTATTAGAAAACGTATGGGATATTAATTTCGACACGAATACAAATATCGTAGATGTATATGTTAACTATATACGAAATAAGATTCAGCCTGAAGGAACGGATAAGCTAATTCATACAGTTATTGGATTAGGATATATATTAAAAGAAGAATGAAGATAAAAACTAAACTTGCCCTTTTATATACATCTATCACTGTCGTGATCTTGATGGTTGTTTTTATTTTTGTCTATCTACTTACTTCAAAAAATATTGATAGTAATTATTATACGCTTTTACTTGATAAAGCACTTATTACGGCTCAAAAGCATTTTGAAAAAGATGAACTGAGTCAACAAGCCTATCAAAAAGTACTTGACGCATATCAAAGATTATTACCTGAGACTTCCGAAAGGATAATTGTAGCCAATAATAGACATGATGCTACTGTAGAGCTTGATTCTTTCTTGAATGAAAGGCAAATAGACGAATTGTTCCGAACAGAACAATTAAAATTCGAGATTGATAACCTAAGCGGAGTTGGTATATATTACCCCGACAATGAAGGAAATTTTATCATTATTGTTACAGCTAAGAATATTCAAGGAGATTACCTGAAAAATCTGCTGAAGCATATCCTGTTAATAGTGTTATTCGTAAGCAGTATTATTATTTTTGGTCTACTCTGGTGGAATGCAAAAATGATAACTAAGCCTCTACAGGATATGGTTTCCAGAATGCAAGAAATAACACCCAAAGACCTACACCTTCGGCTGATAGAGAGAAAGGGAAATGACGAACTAGCTCAAGTTATCAGTTATTTCAACCAGATGATTGAACGCTTAGAAATAAGCTTCAACTCCCAGAAGACATTTATTGCGAATGCATCACACGAACTAAAAAACCCATTAACAGCGATTATGGGCGAGTGTGAAGTTATACAACTAAAAGAGTTTACTCCGGATGAATACAAAGGTTCTATCAAACGGATTGAAAATGAGATCGAGCGTTTAAACATATTAGTAAATAACCTTTTTCAATTAGCTCAAACCGATTTGGAAATATCAGAATCAGATGTTGAGCAATTAGATGTAGTAGGAGAGTTGCAATTCGTTATTCATTATTTAGAGCAATCTAAATATAAAGGACGAATTTCGTTCGTAAAAAATGAGAATTCATTCTATATTCGGTCAAATAGTCATTTGTTATTTGTTGCCCTACAAAATATAATTGATAATGCTTGTAAGTATTCAAATGGTGAGGTTAAAGTTGAAATCATCAAAAACAAATTCCACTTTCATCTTTTAGTCTCGGATAAAGGTATTGGCATACCTGCAAAAGAAAAAGATAAAATATTCGACACCTTTTACCGAGCACAAAATACACATTCATATAAGGGGGCTGGAATAGGCTTATCTCTTGCACATAAAATATTAAAACTTTCAGGAGCTGATATTAGTATCTCATCTATGGAAAATAAAGGGACAACTGTTACAATTACCTGGGATATCAATTTCTAATCCTATTCTAATCTCGGTTTAATCTCTTTCTAATTTCAAGAGTCTAGTTTTGCATCTAAAATTAGATTTTGAAGATGAGGAAGTTACTGCTATCAACTCTGCCCTGTCTTATATTGACATTTTTCGGATTACCGGTCTTTGCACAAGAGTTTCAAGTACTCAAGTATACTCCTATGGAAATTGAGGCTTTGTTCCTAAAACAAAACCTACAGCTATTAGCCGAAAAGATGAACATCACTCTTGCCGAGGCAGAAATTGCACAATCAAAACTATGGGATAATCCACAATTATCTATCGGTTCGATGAATTTATGGAGCACTGCCAAACAAAGAGAAGAACTTGGGGCTGAAACCTTTCCCAGAAATACACAGTTTAGTATAGAACTGAGTCAACTGATTTTAACTGCCAATAAACGAAACAAGCTTATCAACAGCCAAAAAGTTTCAAGAGAAATTGCTGTTTTAAATTTTGAAGATGTACTGAGAGGTTTGAAAACTGAGCTTCGGAAATTAATTTACGAAACAGAATACCTTCAATCATACAAAGATGTTTTATCTGTTCAACAAGAGTCTCTTGAGCTACTTATTTCTGCCTACAAAAGACAAGCCGAACTAAACAATATCGCAAAAAATGAATTGCTTAGGCTTCAATCAGGCTTAATAGAACTTAAAAATGAAATAAATGAGACGGAAGCAGCTTTGAATGAACAACAAAAAAATCTGAAATCGTTACTTAATATCTCACCTTTTTATATCATAAAAGTAGAAAACACAAACTTCAATTATATTGATCCCAATCAGGTCTCACTCGTGTCTTTACTCGAAAAAGCGCACGAGTTACGTCCTGATATAAAACGTGAACAACAGCAAACTTTGTTTTATGAAAAATCATTGATCTACGAAAAATCACAACGAATTCCGGATATAACACTAAGTGCCTCTTATGATCGGTATGGAGGCGTATGGAAAGATTTTATAGGATTTGGGATTAGTTTCGATTTACCCTTTTTGAATAGGAATCAAGGGAATATTAAAGCTGCTAAAATAAATATTGAGCAAAACAAACTTATTGCTTTGCAGCTACAAAACATTGCTGAACATGAAATAACTGAGGCTTTCTCCAATTATAGTCGCACGTACAAATTTTATAAAGAAATAGAGAATAATGATTTGTTAACAGAGTTGGATGAGATGCTTGGTATATATACAAAAAATTTCCTAAATAGAAATATCAGCATGCTCGAATACCTCGATTTTATGGAATCTTATAAAAGCAACAAACAAATAGTTCTTTTATCTCGAAAAAACATCTACAATTCATTTGTAGAGTTTCAATATGCAGTTGGCACTGAAATAAATAAGTAACCATTATGATAACAAAGAAAATTCTATTATTTACATTAACGATTCTTTTTTTATCGCTTGTTTCCTGTACAGGGAATGGAGAAGCTAATTCCGATAAACAAGCAGAAATTGTTCCGGCTTTCTATTCGTCAGTAAAGACTGTAAAGGCAGCATACGAAACGAGGATAGAAATGTTGACTCTTACAGGACAAGTAGAATATGATTCAGATAAAGTAATCAATTATTATCCTCTAACTGAGGGAGTAGCTGGCAGGGTTTATTTTTCACTCGGAGATAAAGTTGAAAAAGGACAAGCACTGTTAGATATTCATAGTAAGGATTTATCTGAGTTACAAAGTGAGCAAAGCTCTCTACAGGCTGAAATACGTATCATAGAGCGTGAACTTAAATCTGCCAGGGAGATGTTTAAAGACAAGATGCTTTCGGAAAAAGAGTTGTTGGAAATAGAAACTAAACTCAAACAAACACAGACTTCCTTATCAAAAGTAAAAAATGATATGCAGCTATTCGGCTCAGACAAGGGAAATGGGATCTTTTCTATAAAAGCTCCTATGTCCGGATATATTGTATCCAAAAACGTAACATCAGGAAGTACATTATCTTCCGATAACGGCACTCTTTTTACGATTGCCGATCTATCCACAGTGTGGGTAGTGGTTAATGTATATGCCGGTAACCTACAGCTGGTAAAGGAGGGAATGGATGTAAATTTTACAACATTGTCTTATCCTAATGAAACATTCGAAGGTAAGATCAACTTGATGTCACAAGTTTTTGACCCTGAAGATAAAGTCTTGAAGGCAAGAATTATTATATCGAATAAAGACCTGAAGTTGAAACCCGGAATGTCTACTATTGTTTATCTGAAAAATGAAGTTGGAGAGAAAAATATAGCTATCCCTTCTGATGCATTAATATTCGATAAAGACCACTATTTTCTTATAATAAAAAATACCGATGGTAATTTTCAGATAAGAGAGGTCTTTTTAAAAGGGCATAGCGGACAGGTATCTTATATAAAATCAGGATTATCTGAAGGAGAAGAAGTTGTGACCTCAAACCATTTACTAATATATTCAGGGCTTAACAATAAATAATTATGCACAAATTTGTTGAGAATATTATTGCATTTGCACTACGTAACCACATATTAGTACTTTTTCTAACGTGTATACTCGCAATAGCAGGAGTTATTTGCTTCCAAAACACCCCTATAGAAGCATATCCGGACGTCACTAACACACGCGTGAAATTAATCGCTCAATGGCCAGGGCGAAGTGCCGAAGAAGTTGAAAAATTTGTCACTTTACCTATCATGCAGCAACTAAATACCATCCCTCGTAAAACAGATGTACGTTCGACTTCCCTTTTTGGCTTGTCTGTAATTACTGTTCTATTCGAAGATGGGGTTGATGATTTCTTTGCCCAACAATATGCGTCTAATAGGATGCAAGATCTCGACCTCCCTGAAGGTGTAGAATTATCAATAGAGCCACCTTCGGGTGCTACAGGTGAAATTTTTCGTTATGTTCTCAAGAGTGATTTGCCTGTACGCGAGGTAGCTGCTATCAACTCTTGGGTCGTAGAGCGTGAATTATTATCTGTGTCGGGAGTAGCAACAATAGCCAGCTTTGGTGGAGAAGAAAAAATTCTAGAGGTGAAAGTAAATCCTGCTGAGCTTGCAAACTATAACCTTTCCCCTTTGGATGTATATGAAGCCGTTGAGCGAAGTAATATAAATGTTGGTGGTGATGTAATACAAAAAGGAAGCCAAGCATTTGTTGTTAGGGGGATAGGCTTGCTTGAAAGTATAGAAGATATTGAGAATATACTCATTGAAGTAAAAGGCAGCTCACCTATACGTGTAAAACAGGTTGCCGAAGTGGGTATATCCTCTAAACCGCGTTTAGGACAAGTCGGTCTAAATGACGACGACGATGTGGTACAAGGTATTGTAATTATGTTGCGAGGGCAAAACCCCAGTGAGGTGATTGTTCATCTGAAAGAAAAAATAGCAGAGCTTAACGAGCGTATCCTGCCTGATAACGTGAAGATAGAGCCTTTTCTTGACCGTACTAACCTTGTGAATGCAACCGTGCATACCGTTCTTCGCAACCTACTCGAAGGTATTTTGTTAGTATCACTCGTGGTCTTCATATTTCTTTTCAACTGGCGTACATCACTCATTGTGGCATCCGTCATCCCATTATCATTCTTGTTTGCCATTATCATGCTGCGTATACAAGGTTTGCCTGCAAATCTCATATCGATGGGAGCCCTAGATTTCGGGCTGTTACTGGAAGGAACACTGGTTATTGTCGAAAGTGTATATGTCGCAATGGAAAAGCGATCGCATGATCTGGGTAGCCGTTTTAATCCGATGCTGAAAGGTGGATTGATCCGCAAAAGCGCCGGAAGTGTAGCTTCATACATCTTTTTTGCACAGATAATATTGGTAGTTGCACTATTCCCTATATTTTCGTTTCAGAAGGTTGAAGGAAAAATGTTTCAGCCGCTGGCCTTTACCTTAGGTTATGCGCTATTAGGTTCACTTATTTTGTCATTAACGTATGTGCCGGTTATGTGTAAATTATTATTGACAAAATCGGTAAAAGAGAAAACCAATTTCGTAAGTCGTTTCTTTACCCGAGTTTTATACAATATGTTTGCGTTTGCAAGTAGACATCGTATACAGACTATAGTGGTATTTTTAGTAATACTAACCACTTGCGTTATTCGTTTTTCATTCTGGGGCACTGAATTCATTCCTCAGATGAACGAAGGTGCAATATATGTGCGAGCTACGCTACCCAACAGTATTAATTTGGATGAATCGGTACGCATAACAAAAGAAATGAAAAAGAAACTTAAAAGCTTTGAAGAAGTTGATTTTATTTTAACGCAAACGGGACGTCCAAACGATGGAACTGATGCTACCGGATTTTTCAATATAGAATTTCACACAGAACTGAAACCTGAAAAAGAGTGGAAACACAAAATAAGTAAAGATGATCTGATAGCACAAATGCAAGACTCATTAAATATCTATCCGGGTGTTGTATTGGCATTCAGCCAACCCATACAAGACAATGTAGAAGAATATGTTGCCGGTGTAAAGAGCTCTTTGGTTATAAAAATATTCGGCTCAGACCTACGTCAGCTTGAAGATTTAGCTGATCAAACAGCAGCAACGATCAAAAACATACGAGGGATAGAAGATGTTAATGTATTTCATAGTATTGGACTGCCCGAACTCCGCATAAAGTTAGAAGAATCGCATATGGCACGTTATGCTGTATCTATGAAAGATGTACAAACGGTTGTTGAAATGGCGATAGGTGGTAAGGCTGCGACATCTTTCTATGAGAACGAACGTACATTTGATGTGATGGTGCGTTTTCAAAAAGAGTTTAGGGACAATGAAGATAAAATAGGGAATATTCTTATCCCGACAATGGATGGCAAACAAGTCCCGCTGAAAGAAATAGCTAGTATTGATTTTATTACCGGACCTGCATTTATCTACCGTGAAGGTAGCAGCCGTTATGTAGGAGTTGGTTTTAGTATACGAGACAGGGATTTGGGATCGACTATAGACGAAGCTCAAAAAGCTGTTGGACAAAATATAAAGCTTAAATCTGAAAATAAAATGGTATGGGCTGGCGAATTTGAAAGCCAACAACGCGCCACAAAACGTTTGACATTTATTATTCCGGCTGCACTTTTGATGATTATATTTCTATTATATATGAACTTCATGACAGTGAAAGATACGCTGATAGCCGTAAGTGCTATGCCATTTGCATTTATCGGCGGTTTTGTATCTTTATGGTTAACAGGTACAGTCTTCGGTATATCGGCAGGCATCGGATTTATTATCTTGTTCGGTATCGTTTCTATAGATAGCATCTTGTTGGTAACACTCATGAAGAAAAAAGTACAACAAACGCATAACCTCCGCACAGCAATCAATGAAGCCGTATCTCAACGTGTACGACCGGTTCTGATGATTGCCCTAATGGGGTCGATGGGGCTACTTCCCGCAGCTTTATCTACCGATATGGGTTCTGAGATTCAACGCCCGTTAGCTATAATGATTGTAGGTGGAATAATTATATGCATGATTCTTTCTTTTACAGTATTACCTCAAGTATTTTATTTTGCTTATAGAAGGGATAAAAGACTACGAAAAGAATAGAAGTATTTAATAAAAGAAAATTGCAATAATTGTGTAAATTTGCTGCTATAGGCAGTCTATAATTAGACTCTTATAATTCATATAGTATTAAATAAACAGAGCATATTCCTGTATAAACAATCACGTATGATAAAAGAATACTCTATGGCAGATGCTCTTCCTGATAATGCCTTATCAAAATCATTTTTTATAAGGCATTTCGAATCAGGGGAGAATGTAGAGATCGAATGGCCTCATAGCCACTCTTTTTTTTCTTTTGTTTGGTTTACTCATGGAAGTGGATTTTATGTGATTGATTCTGAAGAATACACAATAAAACCACAGAGAGTATTTTACGTTGCTCCTAAGCAGATTCATAATTGGAGCTTCTATGATAATGTACAAGGATATATTATTTTTATAGACCAATTAGCCGGGTTAGATATGAATTTGAGCTATAGCTCTCCTTATATTGATATCGATAATATTGATGTGTCACTTCATTTATCTATTCTTGAAGATATTAATAAAGAGTTGCTTTATAAAGATGATGCATCAGAAGAAAATATAAAAGCCGGGCTCTTGTACTATTCTCGCTTATTATATAGGATAGCCAAAAGGAAGCAGGTAAAAACATATCAAAGTAATACACTAATAGAGCAATTTAAAGAGTTAATTCTATCCGATTATTCGAAATTATATACAATCTCTCATTATGCAAACAAACTAAATGTACGAGAAGAGAAATTGAATGAAACATGTAAAAGAATACTAGGTATCTCATCCAAGCAATATCTACTTAATCTTAAAATAACTGAGGCTAAACGGCTATTGATATACTCCGACTACAATATAAGTGAAATCACTTATCTGATCGGATTTGATGATTCTTCATATTTTGCCCGAATTTTTAAGAAAAAAACAGGACTTTCTCCTAGTACTTTTCTTAAAAAGTACCGAAAACAGCCCTAAAAGTGCTGATATATTTCTTATTGACATCTTTATATTTGTATTTGTTTTAAATATTAATAAATTGTATGATATGAAAGATTTTCTATTGATATTCAGATTAAATAAAGATTCGGAGATAAAACCATCTCCAGAACAAGTGAAAGAAAGAATGGAATGGTTCAGTAGTCTAATGAAGCAGAATAAAGTATCCGATAAAGGAAATACCTTATCCCCCTTAGGAGCAAAAACAATTCATTCGAATGGAAATATTGCAAATAGTGCTCACTCAGAAGGCACAGAGATTGTAACAGGATATGTAGTCATAAATGCAGAAACAATTGATGAGGCAGTAGAGATTGCCAAAGCGAATCCTATTTTTAAAATTGGCGGTAGTGTGGAAGTTCGAGAAGTTGCCAAATTCATAAAAGGGAACGATTAATTTATAATTAGATTATATAACTAACAAAGTCGTGATTTATAATATGAATCACGACTTTTTGTCTATTGGTTAGTCTTATCAGAGAAGATAAATTCATTTAGAAAAGGGAACGTAAACATTAAAGATCTTAAATGTCGATAAATGTTAAAAAATATATGAAGTAGAAAAATATTTTTATTTTTGACTTTTACTTAAGTTTACAACTAAGGTACATTTTATTGTAGATAAAACATTCTCATAAAAAACTATATCGATGACAGAAGAAAAAAAAGAACCCATAGACAAGGTTGTTCAGCCCATTCAAAAATTTATATTACAGGAAAAGGCAGGAGGGATCGTTCTTGGGCTAAGTGTTATAATTGCAATGATTCTTGCTAATTCTTCTTGGTCGGAAGATTATTTTCATTTTTTAGAACATAAATTAGGATTTGTATTTAATGGAATTCCTTTTTTTGAATATAATATCCATCATTGGATCAACGATGGCCTGATGGCCGTATTTTTCTTTGTTGTTGGGCTAGAACTTAAACGGGAAATAGTAGGAGGGGAGCTGTCCAATCCTCGTAAAGCTCTTTTACCAATTGGAGCAGCAATAGGAGGCATGCTTGTTCCCGCACTCATCTATATAAGTCTTAATCCATCAGGAGAAGTCCATCATGGCTGGGGTATTCCGATGGCTACTGATATTGCTTTTGCCCTGGGTATTTTGTATCTGTTGGGGAACAAAATACCTATATCGTTGAAAGTCTTCCTTACGGCTCTCGCCATTGTTGATGATTTGGGAGCTGTTTTGGTTATTGCATTTTTTTATACCTCCGATATCTCTTTTATAAGCCTTGCCACAGGTTTCGGCTTTACTTTTATCATGTTTGTTGGCAATAAAATGGGAGTCAGAAGTATTTTGTTTTATGCTATATTGGGAATTCTTGGGGTATGGACATCATTCTTGTTATCGGGTGTTCATGCTACAATAGCTTCTGTTATTGCAGCTTTCATGATTCCTGCCGATGTCAAAATAAGAGAAAATCTATTTGTTGAACGAATAAAGAAATACCTGAATAAATTTAGAGAAGTCGATCCAAAAAGTGAAATTCCGACACTTACAAATGATCAGTTACATCTACTCGAAGAAATAAAAATAGATACGAATAAAGCAATTCCTCCGTTGCAACGCTTAGAGCACAGAATGCATCCTTTAGTGACTTTCGTTATAATTCCGATATTTGCTTTAGCGAATGCGGGAGTTTCCCTAAACATTGATATAGAGCAGCTATTCAGCACAAATATAGCTTTAGGTGTGGCACTAGGTCTGTTATTAGGGAAAGTGTTGGGAGTTGTAGGTTTTACGCTTTTACTTATTAAATTAAAGGTTGCTCCTTTTCCAGAAGGAATGAATGTGCATAACCTACTAGGTATAAGCCTACTCGCATCTATCGGTTTTACCATGTCATTATTTATCACATCACTCGCATTCACCCATCCTGAATATATGGTACAAGCAAAAATTGGTATTTTTGCAGCTTCTATTATAGGCGGAATGTTAGGGTATATGACATTAAGTCGTTCCATAAAACGGAAATAATACCGTTCCGTATTATACTTATATGAATTTATCAAGAGAATGCTTGTAACAAAAGACTCTCATAGTAGTATAAATTGTGAACTAATTTCTTTATCTAAATGTTGAATTTGTGGGTTTTAATTAATTCGCTCACTAAATATTTATGAAAACGATTTTATTTGTATTTATATCACTCTTTAGTATTAGTGTATTCTCTCAGCAGAAGCATTCATTAAAGGGAACAGTCATAGACAAAGGAGACAGAAGCCCTATTCCTTATGCCAGTATAATAGTAAAGGGTACGACTATTGGTACACAGACAGATGAAGAAGGGCGTTTTTCTATTGAAAATCTATTACCCGGACCTTATACCCTTCTAGTATCATTTGTTGGGTATAAAGCTGAACAAACCCCTGAATATTTATTGACAGTAAAAGATTTACAAATAACCGTTGAATTAGAAGAAAATACGAATGAGTTAGCCGATGTAAATGTCTATCCGATGCCTTTCAGGCGTTCTATTGAAAGCCCGGTTGGATTACATGTTATAAGTACACAGGAAATAGAGAAAAGCCCTGGAGCTAACCGCGATATATCGCGCATTGTACAATCTTATCCGGGTGTAGCTTTCTCGCCAGGAGGTTATCGAAACGATTTAATTGTAAGAGGTGGTGGGCCTTCCGAAAACAGTTTCTTTCTGGATGGTATAGAAATACCTAACATTAATCATTTTAGTACACAAGGAGCTTCTGGAGGGCCTGTAAGTATCATAAGTGCAGATTTGATCAAGGAAGTAAACTTCTATACAGCAGCTTTTCCATCGTACAGTAGTGATGCATTAAGCTCTGTCGTAAGTTTCAAATTAGCTGATGGGAATCCTGAAAAGCAATCTTTCAAAGGAACTTTAGGTGCATCGGAAGCTTCTGCAACAGCCAATGGACCTTTAAGTAAAAAGACAACATATACCGTATCTATAAGGCGATCTTATCTGCAACTTCTTTTCGATCTCATAGGACTCCCTTTCTTGCCAACATACAATGATGCCCTGTTCAAGATAAAAACTCAATTGTCACCTACTAACGAGCTTACATTCATAGGTGTTGGTGCAATAGATGATATGAAGCTAAATAATAAAGCTACTACCGAAGATGCCGAATACATACTGGGTTATTTGCCGACTATAAAGCAGGAAACTTTTACCTTGGGGGCAGTTTATAAGCATTACAACAAACGTAATAGACAGACTCTAGCTCTCAGCCATAGTTACCTGAATAACCGTAATACGAAATATCAGGACAACTTGAATAACGACCCTGATATGCTAAGGTTAAAATACAAATCATTGGAACAAGAATCGAAACTTAGATTCGAGAACCTTACGCCGCTTGGTAAATGGAAAATTAATACAGGACTAAATATAGATTATGTGCAATATAGCAATAATAGTTTTCAGGTATTTTTTAATAATGATGAAGAAACGTCTCTCCAATATGATACACAACTAAGCTTTTTCAAATGGGGTCTATTCTCGAATATAGATTATGTCTCAACAAATGAGAGATTCAAATCATCTTTTGGAATAAGGTTAGATGCAGCTTCCTATTCACATAATACCAAGCAAATATTCAATCAGGTTTCGCCCCGTCTGTCTTTATCATATAGGCTTATAGCTAATTTGAATGCCAACGCTAATATCGGACGTTACTTCCAGCTTCCACCTCTTACAGCAATGGGATTGAAAGATAACAATGGTATGTTTGTAAACAAGGGATTGGATTATATGCGTGTTGATCAGGTATCGGCAGGCTTCAATTATCAGTCGATAAAGAATTTCGAAATATCTTTAGAAGGTTTTTATAAATATTACAACAATATGCCTTTATCTGTGAAAGACGGCATTCCTTTGATGAGTAAGGGGGACGATTACGGAGCGATAGGGAACGAACTGCTTGTATCGGATGCAAGAGGTAAAAGCTATGGTGTGGAATTATTAGCAAGATGGGTAGTCGCTCGTAAAGTAAATGTTTTATCTTCATTTACTTTATTCAAAAGTCAATTTGCAAAAAAAGAAGGCAAGTATCTTCCTTCGGCTTGGGATAATGGATATATATTTAATCTTACAGGAACCTATTATTTTAATTCAAATTGGAGTCTAGGAGCAAAGATAAAGTCGATAGGTGGAGCACCTTTTACTCCTTACGATAAAGACAAATCCTCGCTGGTTTTGGCTTGGAATGCTTCGGGAAAACCTTATCTCGACTATACTCAATACAATACTTTGCGTAACCCTTCATATACTCAGCTAGACTTGAGAGTAGATAAAATTTTTTATCTGAAGAAGTATATGCTTGGTCTTTACCTCGATTTACAGAATGTAACACGAAGTTCGTTCAGAAGACAAGATGTAATTGTAAGTACGGGAAATATCATAAATCCGCAAGCACCAATAGAAGAACAACGTTACGAGATGAAAAACTTGAAACGTTCGAGTGCATCTATAATCCCTACCATTGGAGTGACATTTGAATTCTAAAAATTAGTAAGATTAATTCATTTTAAAAAATTTATCTTTGTAATATAAAATAGCCTTCTCTTAGCATTGATATGTATTGTGAAACATTCACTCATGTTTTAGATTATCTATTTTACATATATAAAGATAAATGTTTTATAAAAAAATTATTCCAATAAAGGCTCTACAAGATTACATCCAATATTTTTGGATATTGGAGGACTTTAAGAATAATTCTAGTGATAAATGTTTTAAGATTATCCCGGATGGACTACCGGCATTAATATTCCAACAAGAACCAAACTTGTTTTTTGATAAAAAGGGGCATGCGTTACCTCAATTGTATTTATATGGGCAATATTCTAAATATACGGAGCATACAGTTAGTGGATACTTTAGCGTTATTGGCGTATATTTGCAACCAACGGCTTTAAAAACAATTTTTGGATTAGATGCTTTTGAGTTAAATCATCAAAATATTTCACTTGAAGACATTGTGAGGGATGCTATTCTTGAGCAACTTGTTAACGCAATTTCTTTAGAAGAAAAAATAAGCCTAATCTCTTCTTTCTTCCTTAAGCAAATAGAAAGAGTCAAAAATAATCATAAAAAGTTGGTGCATGCTTCGACATTATTACAAAATGGAAAAACTCTTAAAGAAATCCAATTAGAAATGAATTTGTCGGAGCGAACATTAGAAAGAATTATAAAACAGTCTGTTGGATTATCACCAAAGATATTTTCACGGATTATGCGTTTTCAAGACGGTTTAAATTGTTTGCGTCAGACAAATTTTGAAAATTTTACAGAACTTGCTTATCAATATGATTATTTTGATCAATCGCACTATAACAGAGAATTTAAAGAATTTACAGGAACTAATCCTAGAAACTTCATACTAAACTCAAAAGAGTATTTAGCTAACTTTCCTCAATGGCTTATCTAGAATTTGCTAGCGATGTATTCTTTCTACAATTCAATTTACGAGAACTATTGTATTTCTTTTTCTGAGAGTTGTCGGTTTTATCCAATTTCAAATAATACACTACCTATACTTTTGCATTACAAAAGAAATACCGCTTTGGTATTAGGATTGTTTATTTAAAGAAAAATTGAAATGAATAGTGATAAAATCAAAAGAGTCGTCAGATTAAATCCTGAAAATATTTCAAAGCCTGTTGGAAAATATTCACATGTGACTATAATTCCTAAAAATTCAACTCTATACACTTTCTCCGGACAGATTGGAACTGATAATTATGGAGTTATTCCTGATAGTATGAATGAACAGGTATACAATACTTTTAGGAATATTGAACAAATTCTGGAAAGTCAGAATTTAACTTCCGACGATGTTATAAAAGTCAATATCTGGGCTACAGAAGATATTGATTGGGATTTTTTTGACGCAAGATGGGGAAATTTATTTGGTACAATATACCCATCTATGACTATTGCTTATGTGAAGGCATTGGGTTTACCAGAGCTTAAAATTGAAGTTGAAATTTGGGCTTCAAAATAAAAAATATTAATACCTTTGCAGTCAGATTTCGGTATTGCAATTTCAAAATCGTGAAGTTGTAATAAAAGGGAACCCGGTGTGAATCCGGGGCTGTACCTGCAGCTGTAATTTCTCATAAAATCGGTTGAAAATTCCATGCCACTGTTTCGAAAGAAATGGGAAGGCTTTTAACCGGAGGATAGCCAGAAGACCTGCCAGATCTGACAAATAAACACCAAGCTTCCAGGGATAGGAGTGGTTGTGCAATACATCTTGTATTCATTGCTATTTTATTAATTTTCAGGAAACTCGTTGTTTTATTTTATTAGTTTTTTACAATGATAAAATAAGATATGAGACATTACATGTTTTTGAAGGCAGTATTGGTATGCTGCGAATATACGAACATACAAAATCCCTATCTCTAAACATATTTATTGTAACTACTACAGGTATTCAGTTGCTTACCTTTTGTTGAATTAAGCAGATTGTAACTATAATAATTTAAAATAAATATGTCTGATTTCGTTACATTTGTATCTCTTGGGCCAGGTGATGCCGAACTTATAAGCCTAAAAGCCTTAAAAGCTTTGCAACAAGCAGATATTATTCTCTGCCCCTCGACTGTTTCACCAGTCGGAAATATATTATCCCGTAGCCGTGATATTTTATTGGAACTGAATATTGATGATTCCGTTATTTCTCTTTTTGATGTACCTATGAGTAAAGATCGATCGCATGCTATACTCTGCTATAAGGAAGTTGCTGAGCTTATAGAAAAGCATTATGAGAAAAGATTAAAAATAGCTGTAGTAGCAGAAGGAGATGCAGGATTTTACTCTTCAACTCATTATATATCAGATAATCTAATATCAAAAAATATTCCGACAGAACGTATTGCCGGCATTCCGGCGTTTATTGCCTCTGCAGCCCTTGCCAATATCCATATAGCCAAACAAGAAGAAGAATTGCATATCATTCCCGGGATAATATCATCCAATGATTTAAAGAAAAGAATAGAAGCTGGAAACTCCATCGTGATAATGAAACCTTCTCAATCGGAACAGGCTATTAAGCAGGCTATGTCTTCAATAAATAAAGTGGGAATACATTATTTTGAGAATGTAGGAATTAAAGAAAAAGAATTCTATACGCAGGATATACATAAAATAATAGATCGCAAATTTCCTTATTTCTCACTATTAATAATTACAAAAGAATAATCTGGATGAAAAAACTACTTTTTATCTTATTTACTCTGGTTATTACATTTTCGGGCTGTAATCAAAATAAGAATGCAAAAACTATCGGAGATCGAAACTCTGCAGATTCTATGAATATTAAATATGCCAAAGGTTTCAAAGTGATTAGTTCCGCAAACTATAAATTAGTTGATATAACCGATCCATCCGGGGAGAGCGATATGCATTACAAATACGCTCTGGTCAATAGAGGGAGCAACAAAGAGGGCATACCTGCTGATTATCAGACTATAGAAATACCTGTCTGCAGTGTAATTTGCATGACCACACTGCAACTATCAAACTTTATTAAGCTCAATGCTTTGAATAAAGTTGTAGGGATAACTAGTACTCGCTTTCTTTTTAATGAACAGATGAATAGACAGATCAAAGAAGGCAAGACCAGTAAAATTGGTATAGAAGGTGAATTTGATAATGAGGCAATTCTCGCCCTAAATCCGGATATTATACTTGTTTCACCATTCAAAAAAGGGGGATACGATGCGATTCGAAACCTGGATATACCATTAATTAGTTTTTTAGGATATAAAGAAAGTTCTCCTTTGGGACAGGCAGAATGGATTAAGTTCATTGCTATGCTATTAGGAATAGAAGAACAAGCCAATAAACAGTTTGACGATATAGAAAACAAGTATAATAAATTAAAAGTATTGTCTGCTTCTGTCTCAGAACGTCCCACAGTGTTGAGCGGTGAATTACATTCGGGTAACTGGTATGTAGTTGGAGGAAACAGCTATCTGGCACAACTATTCAGAGATGCAGGAGCCGATTATTTTATGAAAAATGATAACGAATCCGGAGGTTTTTATGTCGATTTCGAAACTGTTTATTCGCAGGGAGCAAATACTGACTATTGGCGGATGGTGAATAGCCACGATGGAACATTCACTTACGATGCTTTGAAACAAAGTGATGCTCGGTATGCAGATTTTAAAGCTTTTAAGGATAAAAAGCTTATATATTGTAATCTGCGAGAGAAACCTTTCTATGAAAATACTCCTGTTGAGCCCGAAGTAGTTTTAGCCGATTTGATAAAAATATTTCATCCGTCATTGTTACCCGAATATGTTCCTGTTTATTACGAATTACTTAAATAAATGAAACGTCCCCTGATAGTTTTTGCACTGATTTCTACCTCTATACTAGTTTTCTTCATTCTGAATCTGGTATTGGGCACAATTTCCATACCGGTGGGTTCCGTTTGGAATATTCTATTCGGAATAAAGGAAGAGTCTATAATCTGGGAGAATATTATCTGGAAATCTCGTTTTCCTCAAACTATTACAGCCTTAGTGGCTGGTGCCGGACTATCTATTAGTGGATTACAGATGCAGACTCTATTTCGAAATCCATTAGCCGGACCTTCCGAACTTGGAATTAGCTCAGGTGCAAGTCTGGGGGTAGCTTTTATTATCCTACTTTCAGGTAGTGTTGGAGGAACAGCACTGATCAAGATGGGATTGTTTGGCGAGATAGCAATATCTATAGCGGCAGTAGTAGGTGCTTTGACTATAATGATTATCATTATAACTATTTCTCGGTTTGTAAGAGGAAACGTTATCCTGCTTATTATCGGCGTTATGATAGGATATATTTCAACAGCTATCATTGGTGTTTTGAAATTCTTTAGTAACGATGAAGATGTAAGAGCTTATGTAATCTGGGGGTTGGGTAGTTTTTCTAAAGTTTCAGGTAATCAAGTGTATACTTTTGTGGGCATTATGATTGTATTAATACCTCTTTCATTCCTATTGATAAAGACTCTCAATCTGATGCTTTTAGGCGAAGGTTATGCACGTAACCTTGGATTGAATGTAAAACAAGCCCGGCTCTATGTTATTGTTTGTTCGTGCATCATTACTGCTATTGTAACAGCTTACTGCGGGCCTATTGTTTTTTTGGGGCTGGCTGTACCTCACTTGTGCAGAACTATTTTTGTTTCATCCGACCATCGGATATTGATGCCTGCTGTAACTCTTACTGGTGCTTCTCTGGCTCTGTTTTGTAATTTGGTGGCCCGTATGCCGGGATTCGAAGGCGCATTACCTATCAATTCGGTAACAGCATTGATTGGCGCACCTATCGTTATTTCCGTCTTATTCGGTAAACGCAAAAATGAAGTCGGTTAGAGTTATGCATAAGAAAGAAAAGACAATAGAGCTAAAAGAGCTTGCTATAGGTTATTCATCACAAAAGAATATAAAGGTGATAGCCGAATATATCACTTCTGATATATGCAGCGGAGAGCTTACCTGTCTGCTGGGTGCAAATGGTATTGGCAAATCTACTTTGTTAAGGACATTAACCGCCTTTCAGCCTAAATTGTCTGGAGATATTGTTATTCATGGGAAAAAAATAGAGAAGTATTCAGAAAAAGAGCTAGCTACGTTAATTGGAGTCGTATTGACTGAAAAGTTCGAAATAAAGAATATGACATCCTATCAACTAATTGGCTTAGGACGCAGTCCATATACCGGATTTTGGGGAAAGTTAACTCTAGATGATAAAGAGAAAATAGAAGGGGCCATTTCACTCGTAAAAATAGAAAATCTATCTGAGCGAATGGTTGACACACTAAGTGACGGAGAGCGCCAAAAAGTAATGATTGCTAAAGCTCTGGCACAGGAGACTCCGATTATTCTTCTGGATGAACCTACTGCATTTCTGGATTTTCCGAGCAAAGTAGAACTGATGCAATTATTACATCAGTTATCTCGCAAAACAAATAAAACAATCTTCTTATCTACCCACGATCTTGATCTGGCTTTGCAGATAGCAGACAAAATATGGTTGATGGACAATGAACATGGTATTCAGATAGGTACTCCCGAAGACTTATCTTTAGATGGAAACCTGAGCAACTTCTTTGCTCGAAAAGGCATTGTATTTGACCAATATACAGGCTTGTTTAGAGTAGAGAATGATTTTAACAAGCAGATAAAGGTTACAGGAGATGGACAAATATATGCTATGATCCGTAAAGCTTTTTTACGAAATGGGATTTTAGCTTCACGCGATATTGAGTCTGACTTCTCTGTCGAAATTAAGGAGAACCGCATTTTACTGTACAAGCCGGATCAATCGCCTATAGCTATTACAAGTATAGAAGAACTCTTAAACCATATCATAATATGATACTCATATTCGGAGGAACGACAGAAGGTCGTAAAGTTGTTGCCGTTTGTGAAAGTGCAGCAAAGCATTTTTATTATTCAACTAAAGCCAAATCACAGAAAATAGAAACAGCATATGGCACTCATATTACAGGAGGTTTAGATGAGAAAGATATAATAGATTTTTGCAAAGAGAAAACTATAAAGCTAATTATAGATGCAGCCCATCCTTTTGCAGAAGTATTGCATCAGAATATAGCACAAGCTTCTAGTGAATTAAATATCCCAGTTGTCAGATATGAACGTAACTATCCCGATCAGGAAAATGATTTGCTTTGGTTCGAGTCTTATAAGGAAGCTATTGAACACCTAGAAAAAAACAATATTGATAATTTGCTTGCCCTAACCGGCGTAAATACTGTTGCTAAACTAAAACCTTACTGGCAGAAGCATAATTGCTGGTTCAGAATATTAGATAGAGACGAATCACGCTCTATCATACAACAAGAGAATTTCCCAATAGAACAGGTTTTATATTATCAACAAGGTGAAGATGAAACCTTACTCTTTGAGAAGCTCAAACCTCAGGCAATCATAACAAAAGAGAGCGGCGAATCCGGTGGGTTCAATGAGAAGGTTATAGCAGCCCGAAAACTGAATATTCCCGTTCTTGTAGTGAAACGTCCGACTTTATCTCCTGATTTTATTTCTGTATATGGTGAGAATGGATTAAGAAAGCAGATCGAAAAGCTTCTGCCTGAATTTTTTGATCTTAAAACGGGATATACTACCGGCACGTATGCTACGGCTGCAACTAAAGCCGCTTTATCGGCATTATTGACTAGGGAAAATCAAACCGAAATCAGCATAACTCTTCCAAATGGAGAATGGATAAAGCTTCCCATTCATTCGACTATATTAGAAGGCAAGCTTGCGAGTTGCTCTGTGATAAAGGATGCCGGAGATGACCCGGATGTAACTAACGGACACGAGATAGTATCTACTGTACGATTAACTCATGAACACAAAGGAGTTCGCTTTCTGCAAGGAAAAGGAGTTGGAGTAGTTACTTTACCCGGTTTAGGTCTTGAAATAGGAGGGCCTGCTATTAATAAGACTCCCCGAATGATGATGAAGCGCGAGCTCTTCAAAGTTATGCGTCATTATCAGGATAAATTGCCGGAACAAAATTTAAAGACAGGAATAGACGTCTCTATATCTGTACCGAAAGGTGAAGAAATTGCATTAAAGACTTTTAATCCGAAACTCGGAATAACGGGAGGTATATCCATTATCGGAACATCGGGTATTGTAAAACCCTTTTCTTCGGAAGCATTTATAGCCTCAATCCGTCGCGAAATGCAGGTTGCCAAAGCATTAGGATGTAAGAATGTGGTTGTCAATTCGGGTGCTAAAAGCGAACGATTTGTGAAACAACAATATCCCAATTTGCCTCCACAGGCTTTTATTCATTATGGTAACTTTATAGGTGAAACTATTATTGCAGCTTCAGAATTAGGCTTCGAGCGTCTTACAATGGGAATAATGATAGGTAAAGCCGTGAAATTAGCTGAAGGTTCATTAGATACCCATAGTAAAAAGGTGATTATGAATAAGGAGTTTATTTCGACATTAGCGAAAGAAGCCCGTTGTTCAGAGACTACAATAGACGCTATACAACAAATAACCATGGCACGACAGTTATGGGATGTTATTCCCGAAACAGAAGCTACATTCTTTTCACTGATAGTAAGAAGATGCCATCAGGTATGTATTCCTTTATTTCCCAATGGCACATTAGATATCTTATTAATTGATGAGTTCGGTAATATCAGGCAATGAGCTTTATCTAAGACCGAAACAAGTGTTTGAACTGATGTGAATAAAGTTTAGACAATCCCTGGCGATTTCCGATAGCTTCTCCTACAACTATCATTGTTGTCAAGGTTAGTTCATTTTCTTTGACAATTTTAGCTAAGTCTTTTAATTCTCCACGGTATATTTTTTCGTCTTTCCATGTCAGCTTATAACAAGCCGCAACAGGGGTCTCTGGTGGATAATGTTCCATAAGCTCTTGCTGAACCTGATCTACAACTGATGCACTCAAGAAAATACACATTGTACTTTGTGAACGTGCCAACAAATGTAACTTTTCTTTTTCCGGCATAGAAGTTCGTCCTTCTCCTCTTGTCAAAATGATTGTCTGTACTTTTTCCGGTATAGTAAATTGAGATTCTAAGGCAGCGGCAGCAGCTAGAAAAGAAGATATGCCTGGTGTAATATGGTAGGACATATTATACTTATCGAAGAAAGCCATTTGCTCTTGAATAGCACCATAGATACACGGATCTCCCGTATGTAAACGGACAACGAGTTTACCTTTATCATAGAACTCTTTCATTATCTCAAACTGCTCTTCTAAATCCATAGAAGCAGAACTCCGCACTGTCGCTCCCTGCTTAGCACAATAAGTCAGTTCTACAGGTACAAGGCTTCCCGCATATAAAATCAAGTCGGCTGCTTCCAAGAAATGACGTCCTTTTACTGAAATTAAATCAGGATCACCCGGACCTGCTCCAACAATTTCAATATGTCCCTGACGAATAGCCTTTCTATCTATTGCTATAGCAAATGTGAAGTCATTTCCATCGCTTAGTTTTCCCTTTTGTTTTTCTAATATAAGAGAGCCTCCGCCTGCACTTTTTATAGCCGAAGATTCAGCTACACCTGCCACTGTTGTTACTTCTTCAACCTTTTTGGAAGGATTAGCAACTTCAATATCCCTCAATTCATTTGCTGTGTAAATATTTACAGGAATATTTTTAAAATGAGATTGAAGTACTTTCAGCAAAGGTTCATCTTTCTTTATATCTATCGATGAAATATCTTTAATAGAAGCTATAGTTATATTGTTTTTATTTAAGGCTTCAGTTATATATTCACTGATACCGATAGGATTACATTCCTTACGGCAACCTACACCGAGGTGTAAAACTTTCGGATGATAATAAATTGTCTGAATATCTGTTTGCGGGTAGAGATAAGGTGTAACGGCGATTAGAAGCTGAAATTCAGATAGATTAATATCCTTATAGTTGTAATATAACTTTACATGTTCAGGGACTGTGCGTTCAAGATATTGAGTTCCTTCATCATTTATATCCAGTAGAAGAGCTGTCGTTTTTTTATTGACAAAAGTAATCAATGGCTTATTGAAATCAGCGGTATTTGATACTGTTGTCCATCCATATTTTTTGCCAAGGGTATCTAATGACCACAAGTTGGTATTATCGCTCTGAGTAGTAATAATAGTCTCAGCCCCCAATATATGAGCAATACGTTGAGTCAGATCATTTGCTCCTCCCACATGACCTGAAAGAACAGAGATAACATATTTTCCGGTACTATCTATATTTACAATGGCAGGGTCGGTATGCTTATCTTTTATATATGGAGCAATACTCCGCACACAGATTCCCATTGCTCCGATAAAAAGAATTGATTCTACTTTATCGAAAATATCACTTATACAACCACTTATAGATGATATCTGAATTGTTCCTTTAATATCGGATTTGGTGAATATTACAGTTTTATCTAGTTCGTTTTGAATAGTTCTGGCTATTTGCAAACTACTTTCTGATGTTAATATTATAGCATTCTTCATTTTGATATTTTTTTAGCTTTCATTACTTCTATCGTATTAAAGTCGTCAACCTTGATGGCAATACATTGTTCCAATTGCAGATTGTTATTTTCTATAGCTTGAAGAAACATCTCTTTACTATCTACCGATACGGAGTTAAAAACAATCACTCCTTCAGGGTTGAGAACAGTAGATACCCCTCTCATTATCTCATTCATCTTGCCACCATGACCTCCTATAAATACCGCATCGGGTGTTGGCAGAGCTGTAATATCCATATCTGTAAAGTCTCCTATAAAAGATTGAATACCAGGAGTACCAAATTTGCAGGAGTTATTTTCTATCAAGACCTTGCCTTCCTTTCTCTTCTCAAAAGCTAATACTTTAAGGTGTGGAAACTGCATCTTTACTTCGATAGAGACAGAACCTGTACAAAATCCGATATCCCAAAAGACAGATCTATCTCTCAAGTCCAACAGACTAAGAGACAACAAGCGTATAGGCATTTTGGTTATCATTTTTGCGCGTCCATCCAAAAGATAGAAATCATTTTCAGGAATACCCAAAGGACGGTAATGGCTGGTTGTCTTTTGTAGAATAAGATTGTTAGGAAATGAAAATTTTTTATCTAAAATATCTTTTAGTTCCCATGTTGTAGCCTTCTCTTTTTCTTTATTTCCCAACAATTCCCCAATACTAACCATATAGTTGTCATAACCATAGTCAAGCATTCGTTGAATAATCGCAGATGGAGTATGTTCTTTATTATCTGTCAGTACACCTATCTTATCGCATCCCAGAATTAGGGCTTCATCGAATTTATCCCATGCTCGGCCTGTTAGTGAGACAATATGCATATCCTGATAAGGTATCAGTAAACGGTGTGCCAACAATTGCAAGGAATTGAAAAACGGATGAATAACAATCTCGGCATCCGGCATCTCCCGTTGAATTGTATTTGCAAAGCCAAAAAACAAGGGATCTCCTGAAGCGAAAACTACAATTTCTTTATATTTACTGTATTGTTCAAAAACAGTAGATAAAGGTATTGTTATATTTATCCAGGATGAGTCTTCGGGCAAAAGAGACTTAACAATCTCATAATGTCTTGCCCCTCCTGAAAAAACAGAATGGTTATTAATAATGTCCAGTATATCAGGATTGAAATATTGGCTTTGATTATCATCTATACCTATTACATAGAATTTCATAACTATCTCTTTATAGGTCTCTTCCCGGTTTTAATTGTTCCGCATCATCAAAAGTGAGAATGGCGTTTACTAATGTTGCAGCCAGATTACTTCCTCCTTTACGCCCTTCAATTATTAGCTTGGGCACATCAATAAAAGGCTTGACCATATGCTTTGATTCACATACATTGACGAAGCCAACTGGAGCAGCTATTATTCCCGCAGGCTTTGCCTTATCTTTTCGTATTAGTTCGCATAGTTCCATCAGCGCAGTAGGTGCATTTCCGAATACAAAGAGAGCATTAGGATATTCTTCCACAGCCAAACGAATACCTGCTTGTGTACGAGTTATATCTTTCAGCTTAGCCAATTCAGCCACTCGTTCGTCATGCAGATAACATTTTACATCTATACTTAATCGCTCCAAAGCCCCTCTGCGAATCCCCGAGGCAACCATCGTAACATCAGTAATAATAGTCTTTACGTTACCATTCACAAATTCAGAATGAAGCTTTCCAACCGCTCTTTCATCCGTATATAGGATATTTTCCATATCAAAATCAGCTGTCGTATGAATAGCATGAAGTAAAGCCCATTTCTTACCTAATGAGATGTTCTTACTCTTCAATTCACCTTCAATAGTACGGAAACTACGTATCATTATATCCTGTCCGATGCCTACATCTTCGTTCTTTTCTTCTCTGTAATATCCACGGGGTGTTACAATGTGATTTTCACCGAAAATATAAGACTGAGAATTGCCGATAATGACAATGGTAAACATATCTATTTCTTGGGGATCAAACTCACCCAGAGTCGTCACATTAATTTGCTGTTCGTCACGTCCGGCCTGACGAATATAGCCAATTGGTGTTTCGAGCGAACGCTCCTTTCTGAATAATTCTATCAGGCGGTTTATCTGCCAGTAGCGTCCATTACTCTTAGGATTATAGATTGCTGTAACAAAGTCAGCAGAAGCTGCCGCTATAATTCTTTTTTCTATCCTATCCCAGGGCGTCATTAGGTCGGATAGTGAAATGATGCAGAAATCGTGTCCTATAGGAGCTCCTAATAAGGCGGCGGCTTTTTGGAAAGCACTAATACCCGGCAAGACTTCAATCTCTATCGAGCTTTGTTTCTCTTTCTTCATCTCATAAACAAGCGGAGCCATTCCGTAAATGCCTGCATCTCCCGAACTGATTACACAGACCGTTTTGCCTTGCTCTGCATATAGGAAAGCTTCTTTAGCCCGTTCCTTTTCTTTCTTCATACCTGTATCGATACAGAGGCTGTCGGGCTTAATAATATCTTCTATAAACTGAAAATAGTATTTATAACCTACAATCACATCCGATATACGAATGGCATCCAATACAGCCGGAGTTATATCTTCCTTCGACCCCGGACCTATCCCTGCAACTATTATTTTTCCTGTAAACATATTAAAATGATTTATCTTCTGTTTCTTTGATACAAAGAGATTTCTTCAACTTCCTTACTTTTCTTATAATATATTTTATCCCCAGCCATACCCCCGTAATAGAAACGAATGTACCGCCTATCAATGTTATCCACATTGCGATATTCCATAGGATAGGATACTTTGCGAAGAATCCGGTTTTGTAACTATGCAATGCCTGATAAGTCCATTTGTGAACCTTACTGTTGGTATTAAAATATCGAATATTCCCATTTTTAGGATTAATATAATAAGTACTTTTATCAGCATCAGCAATCTCCACTTTGTATACAGGTAATGTTAGATGGTCTGTTAAGCCAACGTAATAGTTATCATATTTGCTCATTAATGATATTTTCATCGGCTCACTGTGCGTCTGAACTATATAACCTTTTATATCTACTTCTTTAAGATTTAAAAGTTTAAGACTATCTTCCGAAGCATCTATTGTTAACAGTTTCTTTCCTACGATAACCTTGTATAATGGTTTTTGTCCGAAATACGCCCATTCTACACTCTTTATCTCTCCCGAATAAGCCTCTACAACTTTTTGAACATTCAGTTTGTAGTCCTGAAGAATAACAGGGTGGGGTAGAAGCATATTTTCCTCAATAGATGGATTGTGTACTTTCGCAATCCAATCGGGAACATCATTCAAAGACATCATTCCACTAAATGTAAACGTGAAAACAAATATCCCGAAAACAAAGCCCATGATATGATGCCATTTATATGCAATTTTTCGATATGGGCTTCCCCATTTCTTTTTTTTACGATGCTGTATGATGTACGAACGTATACCTATAATAATACCTGCAATGCAGACTAAACAGCCTATGCCGGATAAACAAGTTATAACATTAGTCCAAAGTTTTGTGTTTTGCCTTAATGAAGTAAAGTATACCCAATGCGGGATTGCACCCAGCCATGACCAGAAACGATTGTCTTTATTCGTAAATTGCAATGCGTCTCCTGTTTGCGAAGAGATATAAAGTTGATGTTTATCCTGATCTCCAAAATAGAACTTATAAATAGGAAAATCTTTCTTTAGATAGCTAAAAGGAATCCATTGTTCAAGTTCGCGAAGAGTATCTACTTTTACAATATCTGCATTAGACCATTTTTTAGCATACTCTTCTATCTGACGAAAAGATGGTGTTCTTTTTATCTTATTCGATACTGCTGCACTATCCGCAGATATTTGGGCAGTGCCTTCTTTCGATATGCTTTCAAAAAAAGCTTTTCCGGCATACGATCTTAGCGATAGTTTGGTGAATGTTGTTCCTTCAGGTAAACATTTTACAAGTGAATCTGGAGATAGAATATTCCGGGGTAGGATATCCATATGTGCATATCTATCAATATTGGATACACGAGGAAATGTATGATAAATCATGACAAATCCCGACAGGAACCAAACAACGAACAGAATACTGAGAATAGTCCCCAGTATTCTGTGTGTAGAGTATAATATTCTTTTCAACATAATTATCTAAGGCTATATGCCAATGATAGCATAAAATTGCGAGGCATGCCCGGAACACGTTGTGTACCATAGACAGCCTGATTACTATACTTCTTATCAAATACATTATTTACATTTACCGAAAGTCTTATACCGTTTTTTAAAAGATAAGAAATACCCATATCTGTCAGCCAGTACGATGAGAAAGACATACTTTTAGCATAATTCGTATATACCTTATCCATAAAAGATACGCTCAGGTTGTATGACAAACCTCTGAAAATTCCTTTCGGAACAACAATATTTCCGTATGCATAAAATGTATTGTGAGGAACCAATGTTATATTCTGAGTATCGATATTTACATACTTGTTGGGTTGTATATCAAGAGTTTTTGTATCTGTATAAGAATATCCCAAATTGAAAGAAGAAAAATGAGTTGGCGTAATAGCCATTTCAATATCGAATCCCTTGGATTCTTCACTTCCGACTTGCCCAATGATTGACTTCATTACAGGGTTTCCATTTGCATCTGAGCCGACACCTAACCGTCCGAAACTTCTCACAATATCATTCTTACGAATGTAGAAAACACTGGCTGATACCTGTAAAATGCTTTTATAAGTATATCGGGTACCTGCTTCAAACTGATAACCTTTTTCCGGATCGAAAATCCCTTTTCCGCTTTCAATATCTATTTCACTACCATTTTGGTTAAGATAAATTGTATTTGCAGCAGGGAATGTACGAGAAGGACGAAAATACGATGCTGCCGATGTGTAAATAGAAAGCTCTGATATGGGTAGAAATACCATTCCGGTACGGTATGTAAATGCAGAATTGGTCGCAATACTATATGGAGTTTGCTCTGATTTGTGATATTCACGTATGCCATCATAAGTATTTGCCCCTGTACGCATATATTTGTACATATCATATCTTGCAGCCATTAATAATTTGAATTTTTCGTGAAACTCTATTAAATCCTGAAAATAGATTCCGTGTGTATAATCTTTGGTTATAATTGCTTTACTAAACTTTGATTTCATATACCCCATGCTCTGAGGGTTGTTTACAGCTATAACAGAATATATTCCAGGGCCATAAATATCATATTCGCTATTGAATTTATCGTTTTCTGGAGCATTATTATATCCTGTATATGAATTGCGAAACATTTGAGAAAATGAATAACCTCCTATGAAATTGTGTTTGATATTCCCTGTATAAAAATCGCCGGAGAGCTCTAGTTGGTTACCTAAAGTTTTAGCTATATGAGAAAAACGCAAAGGATATGTAAGCTGAACAGAGTCAAGATTTATATACATCTTGTAAGTCCCCTTATCTATATAATGTTTATATACAGGATTCATACTATACAAATAGCTGAGCTCTTCTGTTCCCAGATAATTTATGTCATCGTACTTGTATGATAAATAATTTGTTAGTTTCATAAACTTGCTAAATTTTTTCTCATACTTTCCTGATATATCCCATCCGTTGTTTTTAAGAAAATCAGATTCATTATTATATCTCTTATTTTCATTTAACCCCTGGATTTCTTGCCCTGTCTTCAAGTAAAGAGTGCCGTCTGCGTTATATACATCGGCCATCATTACCGGAGGAAGTCCAGTTTCAGTACCATACCAGTCACGATGAAAACTACCTCTTACATCAATCCTGCTTGTCGCATCGATATCTGCACCAAGAGCTAAATATCCAGAGAGCCGCTTGTTACCTGTAGCACGCCATCCATCCTGATCGCTATAATTAAAATTTGCACGGTAATTCAGCGGACCGGCAAGATTACCTCCGAAATCCATATTTGCCTGCTTGTTGTTCCAACTGCCATACGACATTTTCATATTAACTACAGTTTGGGGTGTAGGAGATTTCCTTACAATATTCAATACTCCTCCCAATACAGAATGCCCATACAATACAGAAGCAGGCCCTTTCAAAAGTTCCATAGATTCTACATTGGTAAGATCTGAAAAGGGATATGAATTTATCATAGTACGCTCATCTCTAACCCCATCAATCATAATAGGTGTATAAGTCATACCACGTACATAGAGCGTCTGGAAGGCTCCATAGCTGGTGTTCATTCTTACACCGGGTAAAAATTTCACAGCATCTTCAATATTTGAGATTCCTCTTATTTCGAGATCTTTGTAAGAAACTGTACTTACTGACATTGGTAGATATTGTAAAGGAACATTCAGTTTTCCTATCTCTACTTTCTTTTTGGATGCTCCGAGTATCTCAACTTCCTGGATAGAATATACAGTATCGGTCATACTTTTGTTCTGAGCAAAAGTATTTACGGAAACCATTATGATAATTATTATATAAAGTATACGTTTCATAAATATTAGTAAAAAATATTAGCTTTTTAAGTGTTCTATAGATAAACCTTTAGTATTCAGGTGTTATCTTTTCTCCCGTTTTTTCATATATGGTTTTTTTTTCCATTATATCGATTTTACGATGAGTAGTTATAAATTGTAGATGAGATAAATATATTTCCCTGATTTTAGGGTTTTCTCCTAGCCCCTGAAGATTTTCGGTTACAGATAGACCTTCTTTTTTGAGATTTTCGACCCAATCTCCGGCAATATCATTTTTTGCATGTTCTCCCGCTACAAACATAAATGGCATAAGAACAACCTCTTTCAAGCCCGAATCCTTTAATTGTGCTAAAACATCATCAAATTCAGGATAGCCTTCTACAGTTCCAACAAAGCAGTTTCTATGTCCCTTGGCTTTAAGCATATAATCGAGCATTGCATATTGGGCTGTAGTAGCATCATAAGTTCCATGTCCGACCCATATATAGGCAACATCTCTTTTATTATCTGCGGTTAAGATCTTTATAACATCTTCGTAGTCTTGTGCAGAATAAAGCAATGGCGTACCTATACGTACATCCTTAAACAGTCCGCTCACTTCTTCTACATTTTTGTACAAAGATTCCATTTCCACTCCATCGATAACAGTGGAAGACTGTATTAATATATGTGTGTATCCATCAGTATGAAGTTGTTTTAAAGCTTCTAATGGATTCACTTTATAGATACTACGTTCCGAAAGCCTTTTGATAACAATACGCGAAGAATATGCTTCTCTTACTTCAATAGAAGGGAAAACTTGTTTCACCTGATTATTTAATGCTTCTATTGTCAGTTCGCGAGTATCGTCATGAGTAGTACCAAAGTGAACTATCAGAATAGCAGCTTTATCGCCTGCCTGCATACTTTTAAAAATATCAGAATACTCGTAACTACCTCCACTATGTGCACATGTTGCAACAGTTGTAAATAGTAGCATAATATATAGTAAAATCCTTTTCATAATATCTCTTCATCTAATGATTTGAAATAGCTTAATTTATTATCTGTGAATAAATTCGGATGAAATATTTTTGCCATGTCTTTCAATATAGAATCGGGATGGATCGGCAAATCTTCAAAATAATGGACTTTGCCGGTATTACATCCCCATATCTGTTTTTTATTAAAAGCACCAAACTGGGTATATATTTTATCTTCTTGTTTCAGCCTGTTATATGTGAAATCTTCTTCTCGGTTGTACTTCAACAGCCAGATATCAGCCAATCCTGCTTTGTCGAGTACCATTTCGGCAGACAAGCGTGTCGATCCGGTTGAATTATCATCATTCCAAACGTATTCGCCTCCAGCATCACGTATCAGATTTGCCAGATAGCTTTTTCCTCCAGCAATTCGCCATGTTTTACCAAATTTCAGGTCGTTGAATACTGTTGGTTTATTAGATGCATCCTTTACCCTATCTTTTATTTCATTGTATCTACGTTCTGTTTCTTGGAAAAGCGAGTCGGCTAGCGCTTCTTTTCCGTAAAACAATGCATGGTAGCGTATCCATTCGGCACGACCGAGAGCAGTATCTTCCATATAGTCAGTAGTAGCAATGATAGGAATTCTTAACTTATCCAAATAGCCCATGCCGGTTTCCATCGCTGATACAATAAGTGCAGATGGCATCAGATTGATTAATTGTTCAACATCCGGTTTATGCATACTTCCCAAATCGATAATCTTTCCGGCTTTCAATCGTTCTTGGATATAAGGCAGGTCTATATATTTGGCCTGACAGACCCCTGTTATACGATGCTGCTCATCTATTTCTTGCAACATACTACATTGAATCGTAGAAAAAGCGATCACAGTTTGCAATGGTACTTTTACTATAATTCCTTCAGGCAGGTTCTTCGGAATTTCTTTATCACGATCAATTAATATATATCGATAGAGAGTACGCACTGTATCCCAAGGGTCACGTACGGTTACCAATTTGTAATCTTCATATTTTTCTACATTGAATCCACGAGCATGTCTTAGCTGATATTTTTCAATATTTTCATTCTCCTTATTCCCGATCGAAGAACAGGAATAAAGAGTTGAGCAGAAAACAAAGAGGTATAATAAGTTTGAAGATTTCATAAACACTCTTACTTACTAAACTTAATTTTCAGGCTGGCATAAAATGTACGTCCGGGTGATAAAGTCGCATAATTGCGGTTGAAAGGTTTATCATCTACAAAGTCAAAGATATTTTCAATACCTAAACCCGGTTCAAATACAAGACCATTTATACTCTTGAATGTATGACGTGTAGCAAAGTTCCATAATTGATAAGCACGTGCATCATCACCATCATCATAATATCTACGGCTTTGCAGGCGTCCGTTTAGATTAAAATTTGACTTGAATAACCCGAAATCTTTAAACCAATTCAGGTTAACATTTCCTGTATGACGACTTATACGTTGAAGACGCTTTCCTGTATCGAGGTCTTTGGCATTCACATAACTATACCCTCCTCCTAAAGTAAGGTTATAACCAAGGTATGAATTAAAAGTAAAGTCTACGCCTTGAATACGAGATCTTCCGATATTATGATACGATGATTTCTTATTATATCCTTCAGCTATTTCTTCGGGTGTTAATTCGATTTCATATGTATCGATTTTGTTTTTCAGATTGTTAATATAGCCAGTAACAGCCAATGAAAGGAAATCTTTTATATATTCAGCATTGACAGAGTAATAGTTTGAACTTTCAGGCTTCAAATCTTTATTCCCTACACTTAAAGTAGTTTTACCTTTGCTCGTAACTTCAGTTTTCATGAATAGCTGCTTCAATTCAGGAGTTTTAAAACCTGTAGCATATGATACTCTGAAATTGAAATCATGAAGAGTATACATTGCGCTGACTTTAGGTGTAACCCTGTTTTTGAAAGTTTCATTGTATATATATCTGACTCCGGGAACAATATTCAGCTTTCCGAAAAGATTTATTTCATCCTGAGCATAAAAAGCCAATGTATAAACATTTCTGGAACCTCCGATGCTATCTGCCGGAGCATATAGGTTGTCTACCTTGTACTCCGAACCTACAGTTACTTTATTGAACTTTCCGGCGTTGAATGTACCTTTCAGATTTATATTATTGTACTTCTGCCTTCTCACAAATTCTTCATCTCCAGGCATAAATGTGACACCGTTTTTGTCTTTGGTTTCTTTCAGGTAAGCTTTAAAGTATTCGAAACGGTCAGTATTCCAGTCTAATGTAATCAAGCCATTATTTTTCAGTAAATACTTTGCACCGGCACCAAACGAATAGTCGACGTATTTCATATCGAACCCATAAGCACTTACAGGGCGTTTAAATTTTTTGTCGAAAAGACTTCCCTCTACATACATGCTCAATTCTTTTGTCGCCTTATAACCAAAACGTTGGCTAAAAACATCGGAATAGAAGCGTAACATAGCTTGTTTATCCGTATCTACTTCTTTATCGTTTATTATTTCCTTTTTATTTAGTTGCCATCCGTTAGCCTGATTCCGCTGAAAAGAAGTAGACGAAGAGAAGCCCCCTACATTCAGATATAGGTTCGCATTTTGAGTAAATTGTCCATATTCTGAGAAGCGTGTCTCTGTAGAAAAATTTACTAAGTCTTTTGGTTTATTGGTTATAATATTAATAACTCCCGCTATTGCATCCGAACCATACAAAGAAGAAGCTGCTCCTTTCAGAACTTCTATCCGCTTGATATTTCCCATATCAATGCGGTTTAAGTCTACGTTACCTCCGACATCGCCACCAAGTTTTTTACCATCAACTAACACAAGTATATATCTATTGCTTAATCCATTCAGTTGCATGTACGATCCCATTGCATTAGGAGTAAATGACATGGAAGGATTCAGAGCAATCATAGCGTTTTCGAATGTAGGAATATTCGTATTTTGGAGTTCTCTCTGAGAAATAACATCTATTGCAACGGGTGAGCTTTTAAGTTTGTTGATTGTGCCGGTACCTGTTACTACTACTTCATTCAGTTTAAGAGGAGAATGTTTCATCCGAATAAGGATGTTGTCATTAGATCTGTTTATTGTCTCACGAGCTCCATTATAATCCAGTGCACTAATTCTTAGAAGATTATTACCTTCCGGGACTTTTTCAAGACTAAACTCACCCTTCAAATCTGTGGATGTTCCAATGGTTGTGTACTCAATCCATACGCTGGCACCAGCGATCGGTTTTTCATTTTCATCAACAACTCTTCCGCGCAAGCTCAACTGAGCGAACGAAATACTTGCAATACAGCATAGCAATGCTGTTAGCATAATTCTTAGTTTCATTAAAAAAGAAGTATAATGTTAGTTAATTATATTCCTGACCCCGGGAATATCTATTAATTTATGCTAGGCAGGTTTCCTGACTTGTTCCATTTTGAGAGGCCTTCCCATCATTGTGACAGTGGCAGTGGTGATACTCAAAATTTTATGGAATTCACAGTAGCGGGCACTGTTTCGGATTCTGACCGAATTCCCTTTTATGCAACAGACGAATGTCTGAATACATCACCTAAGCGGCTTCAAAGGTAATTGAAAAAAAATAGGATTAAAAAGAATTCTTAAAAAATATATTTTCTTGGTAAAATTCATTTCATTGATGGCTTTTTATACTTTTGCTTAAAATAAAACCAGATTACTCATGAAAGTGATTTCCCGTTTTCTCATAGCTGCGCCAAGCTCGGGTTCAGGAAAAACAACAGTTACTTTAGGCTTATTAAGAGCATTAAAGAACAGAGGTCTTATGGTACAACCATTTAAGTGCGGACCTGATTATATAGATACGAAATATCACGATATGGCTTCAGGCAATAAATCTGTCAATCTGGATTTATTCTTATCATCAGAGAATCACGTCAGATATCTGTACTCAAAATACGCATCAGGAAACGATGCTTGCATTACTGAAGGAGTGATGGGGCTATTTGATGGATATGACAAAATGAAGGGAAGTAGTGCCGAAATTGCAGGATTATTGGATATCCCTGTTGTTATGGTTATAAATGCCAAATCTATGGCATATTCAGCAGCTCCATTATTGTATGGATTCAAAAAGTTTTATGAAAAGATAAATCTCATAGGAGTAATTTTTAACTATGTTGGTTCCGAGAGCCATTATAAATTTCTCTCGGATGCTTGCCACGATGTTGGTATAGTTCCACTAGGTTATCTGCCTAAAAATGAAAATCTAAGTGTGCCTTCACGTCATTTGGGATTAAGTATCGATCAAAATTTTCTTTTAGATGACTTTGCTAATATTGCCGCATCAATTGTAGAAAAACATATTGATATTGATAGATTGTTATCATATACGCAAGTTGAGTTAGGAAATTCAGAACCGCAGCGAATTAACGAACATGCTTCTCGGAATCTGAAAATAGCAGTTGCCGCCGACGAAGTTTTCAATTTTATGTATCATGAAAATATAGAATATTTAAGAAAAATAGGAGAGGTGACCTTCTTTAGTCCTTTAACAGACAAATATTTGCCAAAGTCAGATTTTGTTTATTTCCCGGGAGGATATCCTGAATTATATGCAAAACAGCTAAGCGAAAATAAACTGCTACATAAGGCTATTAAGGATTATGCGGAAAATGGAGGTAATATTCTTGCAGAATGTGGTGGAATGATGTATCTGTCTTCATCTATCGCAGATAAAGATGGTATAGAATATCCAATGGTAGATATTTTCAAGCAAAAGGCTTCAATGGAAAACATGAAGCTTAAATTAGGATACCGTCAATTTGAATATAATAGTATAACTATTAGAGGACACGAATTTCATTATTCACATATTGAAAATAACATGGAAAGTATAACACAGCAGTATAATGCAAAGGAGGTTCCCGTAGATACAAAGCTATTACGCTACAAAAATGTAATTGCAGGATATACTCATATATATTGGGCTGAGATGGAGAATTTGTTACATTTATTTAAGTGATAAAAGTGTAGTTTGTATCAAGTGCACCAACTCTGATGATTGGTTACAACTCATAATAACATAGTTTATCATATGTATCGATATATAAGTTTTTTTATCAGTTCTATTGCATAAACCGTTATAGAAAGTTATAATCTGAGAATATATCATCAAGAAATTATATTTACTTATTACCTTTAATTCTCAAATTAATTTAATAATGAAACAAATTTTTATTAGTGCAGTATTATTCATGACTGCCCTTACTCTAAATGCACAAAAATTTAATGTCGGAACGTATAATGTTAGAAATGACAATTCATCCGATGTGGGTAATATGTGGAAAGATCGCTTTCCGTATATTGCTAAGTTAGTACAGTATCACGATTTTGATTTCTTTGGAACTCAGGAAGCTTTACCGAATCAATTAAAGGATATGAAAGTTGCTCTACCCGGTTATGATTATTACGGGGAGGGAAGAGATGGTAACGGACAAGGGGAGCATTCCGCAATATTTTACAAAACAGACAAATACAGATTACTGAGTAATGGAGACTTCTGGTTGTCTGCAACCCCTGATGTACCTTCTAAAAGTTGGAATGCTCCTTGTTGCAATCGTATTTGTACATGGGTTGAATTACAGGATATCAAATCAGGTAAGAGCTTCTTCGTTTTCAGTGCTCATTATGATTATGAAAAAGATTATGCACGCAACGAAAGTAGTAAATTGATATTGACAAAAATCAAACAAATAGTAGGGGATAATCCCGTGATATTTATGGGAGACCTAAATGGAGGAATGGATAGTTCTTGGGCTCAGCTTCTTAATAACTCGGGAGTGTTAAGAGATACCTATTATGATGTTGAACAACGGTATGCCAATAACTCGTCATATAATGCTTGGGGAAAGCCTCTTGAAGAATTAGACAATTTAGATAGAGCTATTATAAGCAACAACGAAATATTGGATCATATCTATTTCAGTAAACACTTTAAGACAAAAAGATGGAGAATGTTAACTGATACTTATAATATTGGTAAATTTCCATCAGATCATTTTCCGATATTAGTAAATGCAGAATGGGCTAATTAGGCTAAGTTTAAAGGAAAGAGATCGGAATATTTATTTATTTTTGTCCTCTTACAGTGTAGATATAATGTAAACATTTTTTTTCTGTATCCTGTTAAATAAGAAGACTTAAGATCTTTGTATAAATAACATAATTCCAGTTATGGAAAGAAACAAAATAAGGGAGCGTTTAATCTTAAAACCTTTTGGCTTAGAATATATAGACCAATTTAATGAACTGTTGCGTTATGTATTTCAGGTAACTAATAACGATATCCTGCAAAGTGGATATAAGGATGGCGAGATTGTAAAGTCTAAACGTCCCATTCTCAAGAATGCAGATGTTATTGGATGGTTTAATGATGATCAGCTAATCTCTCAATTATGCATTTATCCCTGTCAAGTAAATATTCATGGAAAAATATTTTCAATGGGAGGGTTAACAGGAGTAGGCACATATCCTGAATATGCAAACCTTGGTTTGATGAATGATCTCATAAAATCAGGTCTACAAATAATGAAAAATAAAGGACAATGGATCTCTTATCTGTATCCCTATTCTATCCCTTATTATCGGCGTAAAGGGTGGGAGATAATGTCCGATCATTTGACTTTTACAATAAAAGATAGCCAGATACCCAAAAACATTGCGGTAAAAGGCTTTGCTGAAAGATTATCTGTTAACCATCCGGATGTAATCTCGGTCTATGATAAATTTGCACGGAGCAACCACGGGGCTTTAATACGAGCTACACAAGAGTGGGAGGAATATTGGAGATGGGAAAATGAAGAGGAAAGAACCGCGGCTGTTTATTATGATAAAGATGACATTCCGCAAGGATATATCTTATATTGGATAGAAGAAGATATATTTCATATCAAAGATATTATATATCTAAATCAAGAAGCAAGAATAGGCCTATGGAATTTTGTCTATGCTCATTACTCAATGATAGAAGAGGTACAAGGAAATATATACAAGAATGATCCTCTTCACTTCTTTTTGGATGATGGACAGATACAAGAGACAATCGAACCTTATTATATGGCTAGAATAGTTGATGTGATTGAATTTCTTAATAATTTTCCGTTTAAAAACCTGGATGTATTTACTCCTTTCCACTTTGTAGTTTCCGATTCGATTGCAGAATGGAATAGGGGAGCGTTTGGCTTAGTTAAAAATGATAAAGACAGGCTTACTCATACAAGTGAAGCTGTAGGTAAGCCTGTATATCTCGATATTCAAACATTGACAACTATGCTTATGTCGTATCGTAGTCCTTCATATCTGCATCGGATTGAACGACTTCAGGCAGATAATGATATCGTTGAAGTCCTAGAACAAATAATACCAGATAATCAACCGTATTTTTCTGATTATTTTTAATTACTTTTTCTATAATAATAATTGAAGCTTTATATCTCTTACTTGACTTGCTTTCTATTACACTATGAGATGTGATTTAAGCAATAGACCTGACAAGAGTCATTCTCTATTTTGCATATAGTTGCTAAACTTTTTTACTGTATTTCAGATAATAGAGATATTAGTTTTTCAGCATGTCTTTCAGCCCTGTCTTTTATTTCATACTCACCATAACCGGACACACCGGATGTTCCATGAAAATATACAGGGTCAATGTAATTCATTTGTGCAAAATATGCTGTCTGTTCCATATTTTTACAAAATTCTAAAACCCGAAAATGATGCTTTTCAAGTGTTCTATACTGGTCTTCAAATGCACCTACGGTAAAACTCGGTACAAAATTCTTGCCTTTTAGTTTGTCACCTTGTGAACCATAAGCAAACTGATGAACAAATACATAGTCAAACCACTGCTTTAAGATTGCAGGCATATTGTACCAGTAAAATGGATACTGAAACACGACTGTATTGTGCCTCAACAAAGCGTCCTGTTCGGCTTGCACATCAATACTAAAGTCAGGATAAAGAGCGTGCAAGTTTCGAATTTCTATATCCAAATTACTTTTTTGCAATCGTTCTACAATAGTTTTATTTGCTATCGATTTATTAAAATTGGGATGAGCTAAAATAAGTAATGCCATACTATAATAATTTTAGTTGCAAAACTAATTATAGTAATTTATCTTTGCAATAACTATCATAATGGATAGGTTGGATATATGGCAAAGAATATTGAATTTAATGGAAAAATGTATCATTGCACAGTCAGTTTGGCAATGGATATGATTGGAGGAAAGTGGAAAGTAGTGATATTATATTATTTAAAAGATGGAGAAAAGCGTTATAGCCAATTGCGAAAGGAAATGCCGGATATAACCGAGATGACATTGAGCCTCCAATTGAAACAACTGGAAGAAGTGGGATTGATATCAAGAACTGTATATGGAGAAAAGCCTCCAATAAAAGTTATATACAAACTCACTCCATTTGGACATACCTTCGTGCCTGCTCTCGAAGCTATAAACAACTGGGGACATACCGTAGTCAGAGAGAAGTGTGAGGCTGTCGATTAGAATATATTGTATTTAGTAAATTTATCTCTTTATAAGAACAATATTTTCTGTCAGGAACCTCTCTTTAGATTACTAATCCATCAGCCTTTAGTCTTTTAAATATCTGAAGTACACCTATAACTTGTGCAGGTTCCTGTTCATAGCTATAACTATCAAAAAACTTAATAGCTCCGATCTCATTATTCGGCGATATATTTTCGTGCAGTTCGTATAAATAACAATCTTGCTCCATTATCAGATTTTCCTCTTCACCATATGCGGGCGCAGTAATATGGCAATAGAATTTTAGCAACTTAACATCTATTTTGAGAGTTAATTCTTCCCATATTTCTCTCACTAAAGATTGTTGAGGTAATTCATCAGTCTCAATTTTTCCTCCGGGCAAATACCATGCTCTTTTATTATTACTATATGCTAGGAGCAGCTTGTCATTTTTTATAACAAGAAGCCCTACAGTACGAATAAATTTTATTTTACACATATGTCTCTAATCCTTTTTTATCTAATGTCAAATGGTTTTATTTCCGAACTGGAATTATAATTTATCGCTTTCAGTACTGTTTGTCTATTTCGGAACATCCGATCCCATGTACTGCCGTTTGTCAATATCACCCATAACAGGATCACAGAAATAACGTATTTCGGGTTTCAATGTTTTTATTATTCTTACAAAATTAGCTATTATTTTGACTTGTTCAGCAGAGCCGATATGGTTGCGATCTTCTTTATTGGTACTAAAGGTGGTATGATTATGCTCGGAAAAGATTTTGAAAATATTATCGGCTACAAAACTTTAATAGCAGTAAATAAGATAAAAAAATAAACCATGAAGCGATTAGATGTACTTCCTCTGTTTGACATAAATATAGTCAAAGGAGAAGAACTATTGAAACTTTTATTAGCTAATGATGTTTTACAATTACTTTATGCCTTTGATTGCAAGATAGCGTAACAACTCTTTTGTCCATATGAGATATGCAGCTTCGGTGAGATGTGTGCCGTCTGTTGTATATTCAGCCTTTAGGCTTTGTTCTGAAGCTAAGATAGGATTCAAATTGATTACATCAATATCCTCTTTTTCGCAATAGCTAACTATCCTGTTGTTGATATAATCTATCTTTTGAGCTAAAGATGGATTATTGTGTGTATAAAGCGTTGGTAGTATCACAGGTTTTATTCCGCTTTTTATTAAGTTATTAATGATCTGTATTTGATTTTGATATATAACATCGGGTGCTATATTGTTGAACAAATCATTTATGCCTGCCATCACAAAACATATTTTGGGGTGCGTATTAATAACAGTTCTATCCATATGCCATAGCATCTGTCCTGTTGTATATCCTCCTTGACCAGCATTATGAGTATCGTTTCTATTCAGTCGGGCATTCCAATTTCCTCCGCCTGCTGTAAGGGAATTTCCCAGCATCACAATTTTTATTTCTGATTGAGAGTTTTTCATTATATTGTCAATAGCACTACTGGTTAGGTTGTGTGCGGTAGACAGAGGAATAAGCCTGTTTTCTTTCAGAGCAATAACATCATCTATAAATGAAGCTATATTATTAGCGAATAGTGAGAGACCACTATTATTAAGCATAAATCCATCATTCGAAATTTCCGGGAGTAATTCTCCTTCATGAGCCAGCCCCTTGTCTGCCGAATAATAGTATATTTCGTTTTGCGCTGCATAAGATTGTAATTCTCTGTTCAGTTGATATATAGAGGAGTTGATAGCTACATGATTTCTTACAGGAAGCGTAGCTATTATAATTGGCTTAATATTGTTCTTTATCATCTCAGAGCATAAATATTTGTATGCTCCCAATATATCTTTCACCGAAAGCTGCAAAAGTATATCAGGCAGTCCCCCGTATAGAATACAGAATTCTGGTTTCTCTCGCAGAAGCCTTCTGTCCAATTCCCAGCCTTGTTGACTAACAAGGAAACTTTTGACGCTGGCATCAACTATATCAAATTTGGGCAAGTAGGTTGTCCAATTAATATTACAGCCTTCTCCATTTGTCAGTACTCCAATCTTTATTTTGTCCTGAGCATCTATTGTTTGCGGTAATGCCAACTGCAATAAGGCAACTATAAAAACTTGATATAGGTATTTCATTACTCTTCTATTTTCCATTTATCATTCCATCTGATCGTGAAACGGTCTCCCTCAAATGTAATGGGTAACCATATATATCTTCCATCTATCGCATTTTTTGGATTCCATCTATCACCCATATAGATATAGGTGTCAGGCTTACCCTGAACTGGTAGAATATAGGTGCTTTGCGAATGAAAGGTCGTTTGTGTTGTATCTCCTATACAGGGATCTCCCAATTCCTTCCATTCTCCGAATATATTGTCCGATACGGCCGAACGTGCTTGATTGGGGTTCCAACCGGTGCATCCCGACATCATCAGATAATATTTGCCTTTGTGCTTGAACATTGCCGGAGCCTCCATGAAGTGTCCAGAAAAGAATCTTCCATATTTGCCTGTATGAGACAAATAATCATCCGAGAGCTCGGCAATATGTAAAGTGCTGTTTTCTTCAGAAGAGTAGATATGATAGGCTTTACCGTCATCGTCAACAAATAAAGTCATATCGCGAGCCATCTGTCCTTCTTTCATATCTCTTCCTAATATATTGAGCGTATCTACATTTCCGGGTAAGCTTCCCCCATCGAAACTCAGATTGAGAGCTGGACTATCCAATTTATGCATATCCAAAGCATTGAATGGATAATGAGACGCATTAGGGCGCACAGCTTTTATATAAATATACGGCCCTGTTGCATTATCGCTTATAGCAACACCACTCAGAGCACCTTTATATCCTTTTCCTTTAGGCTCGAGATGAAACCACATTATATATTTTCCTGTCTTTTTGTTTTTTATTACTTTGGGTCTTTCGAGAATACAACCTTCCTCTATATCACTACCCGACGAGGAAGGCATTACAGCCAAAGCTATGCCCTCGTCTGTCCAATTATACAAATCCGTAGATGAATAACAATGTACTCCTACATTAGCCAAATTGCCATTTTCTCCTTCGGTTTTATGCTCTCCAAACCAATAATATACACCATTATCGAATAGAATACCTCCTCCGTGCGCATTGATATGTATATTGTTGTTGTCCAACCATATTGCGCCGGGGGTGAAATGTTTGTTAGTTACAGATTTAGTTGAGCATGCCGAAAATAATATTAAAGCAGCAATCGTGATTGTATATATGGTTTTCTTCATAATTAGTTATTATTGTTGGTAAAAGAACCTATTGGGTTTATTCACAATATCTTTTTTGAAACCTTTTTGCTTCTTCAGAACAACGTTTTTACATTCCGAAGCACTTACCTCTACATCTCGATTACCTTCGAATGAATTGCCTTCAATAGATACACTATTACAGTTTTGAACGTCTATAAATGATAAACCTTCAAAGATCGGTTTGTAATCATTAGTTTCTACAAACTTATTGTTTTTTATTATAAGTTCGTTCGCACTCAGGGCATATATGACCTGCGAATCGAATGTTTTTATCAGATTGTTCTCGAATACAATTTTTCCATGATAGTAGCCTTTAGATCTTTCGGACTTGGGTATTTCCGGCGAAATTTGCAATACGGATTGTGGCGCTTCACCACCTTTGCCCATATTCACGAATGTATTGTTTCGGATGACGACATCAGTTACATATCCCGATTCGAACCAAGAGTTGGCATCGCCCGCAATAAGGATTCCTGCCATCATCGAATCAAAATAGTTGTCTTCTATCAAAACCGGTTTTGGCGTAGATATTAATATGCTCCGCGCCCTGTTATTTTTCACTGTACAGCGTTGCATCACTAAAGATGCTGTATTTGTTAGATTTTCTACGGCCAGATGCATAGATTTGCCGACTGAGGGCAATGGCGTTTCAGATCGGATTGTCCAATAGTCATCATTTATAATGTTTACTTCCTTTACAACGAATCGGCTCACCGGTAATAGACTCGTACGATCCACCAATTGTAGCGTGTCGCCGATTGAAGCAAATGAGAATCCTTCTTGCTGCAAGTGTCCGAATTGTAGGGCAATGCAATCATCCGACAGAAATTCGTTTACGATCATATATGTTCCATGCACATTGGTAGCATCATCCAGCATGTTCTCGAAGATGCAATCGTCGAACCGGATGGTTCCACGGCAATTCACAAAGTGCGTAGCATCAGCCGATGCTGATATATAACGCCCCGAGCCTTCACGCAATTTTACATTGAATTTTTTCAGAGTCACATTTTCAGTATTCTCTCCAATGAGAGCCATTGCTCCTGCCATATAAATATTTATGTTGGATAAGTTGATGGCAGACGATGAATGCAATATTATGCCCGGCACTATTCTGTTTTTCTTGTATGGGCCTTTATCTATGTAGATTGAACCAATCGGTGGTACTTCGACCGCATCAAAACCAGAGAGACGGATAGTATGATTGCCCAAATCCTGCGCTATGAGTTCTCTTTTCCAGTCGAGATGTAGGTATTTAGATGTATAGTAGTAGGGAGCGTTTGTTGTTGGGTCGAAAACAATATTTTGCCCTAATGGTTGAGACCAGTCGTAACCGTTGTAAAACATTCGTGTTCCTTTTACTTCATATTTGATATCTCCCCTTAATTTTATATCGATACTTTTGTTGATCGGATTGTTTGCCACAACCTTACCTTCGAGTATAAATGAAGTATTGTAATCGATATTAATACCCGAAACAGACACATCAGAGCATCTATTGATGTAGAATGGCACAATTGATCCATGAAACAAAAATTCAGTGCCATTTCCTCTGATTTCGACATTTTTCATTTCATTGAGATAGAAGGCAATCTTTTTGTATCCATTGTCGTTATTCGAAACGCTGACAAACATTCCTTTTGCCTTTTCGGGATAGAAATTATACACTCCTTTTTCGAATTCAAGAAGCAGATTCCCTGTTTTATTTTGTTGCAGAACCTCTAAAACAATATACGTGTAATCATTTCTGCCATCGAGTGGTATTTTTACAACAGTTACCCTTTGTGAGCAAGAAGCAGCCAGACTCGCGCAAACGTAAATTATTAACGCTAAAACCTTATTCATACCTTATATTTATTTTTTCGAATTTACTTCAGATAATGGAGCGATATTATACCCCTTATTATGCCATCTGCTAATAAAAAAATCTAATCCTTTTTCGAACCGATCATAGTTCTTTCTATCGTTGCTAGTCCAGCCAACTTCGGCATATGCAGCTATACGTGGATAAGTTTGATATTCCACTTCCTTTTTTGATGGAGTCCACTCTCCCCACATTTGGCAGCCTAATCCTAATATCTGCTCTTTTTGTTTCGCTGTAAAAGTATCCGGCGCTGGGTTAAAGCTGTATGCTTTGGGCAGGTCTATCAGTTCGTAGGTGTAATCCAGATATGTATATTCGTGATTAGAGTTGACCAACTGATAGCCTCTTCTGATTGCTTCATACAGATTTTCGGGAGTTCCTTTCCAGAAATGAATGATAGCTTGTGGTGATAGCTCTGTTTTGGCATTTTCGGCTGTAGACCAATCGTGTACATTAGCTCCTAATATTTCATTCCAGCCCATCATACGTTTGCCCAACGAATCAGCTATGAAATTGGATATGTCGTTCGTAAATTTTACTTGTACATCGCTATATGTGGTTAAGTTATATTCTTTCATATATCGGGTCACTTTCGGCGAGTTTATCCATTGGTCATATTTCACTTCGTCACCTCCTATATGGATTACATCTGAGGGGAATAGGGCGGAGACCTCTTTCAAAACATCGTGCAAAAAACCGATTACTCGGCTATCAGCAGGGTTGAATACGGTTTGTAGGACTCCAAATTTTTCGGGAACTTTTATCTTTTCATTCAATGTGCCCAAGCAAGGGTAAGCTGCAACTGCCGCCGAAGCATGGCCCGGCATGCTGATCTCGGGGATAATAGTGATGTATAGCTTCTTCGCATAATCGACGACTTCTTTTATGTTTTCCTGAGTATAAAAGCCTTTATGAACTTTGCCATCAAAAATTTCGCTAGCCCATTTTTTGCCATTATTGTTTACTTGCGAACTATCGCGTACAGATCCTATTTCGGTCAGAAGAGGATATTTTTTTATCTCGATACGCCAACCTGAATCGTTGGTCAGATGCCAATGGAATTTGTTGAGTTTGAGTAAGGCCATTTCGTCCAGTAATTGCTTTACGGTTTCTTTTCCTTGAAAATACCTGGCTTCGTCAAGCATGTAGCAACGCCATTGGAACGCAGGCTTATCATCGATAACTAAACATGGACATTGCTTATCCTTTATCAATTGCCTCAGGGTTTGGATACCATAAAAGATACCATTTCGAGTAGAAGCTTCGATCTTGATTTTCTTTGGAGATATCGTGAGCCGATACGCCTCGTTATTCCTATCTATTTTACCACTTATCTTTAGCTCTATAGCAATTCCTATGGTATTGGGTGATAGAGCAAAATCTGAGATGAGTACATTCTTCAGATAATCTTGATTTTGCTTTTCTCCTTTAATATTAAAGCCAGGAGCTAAATTGCAAATGCCATCTTTCATTTTTATAGATTGCGGATAGGGAATTATGTCTATATCTGTTGCTTTAGCCATCACCATGGTTAAAAGAAATAGAATTGAAAGTAATATTCTTTTCATATCATTTATTTATCTTCTGTTATTGTCAATTTAATTCCGAATTGAGAAATATCCGTAAGACGCATGTGTTTTATCGTAATATTTTTCCCCGGAAAATCGTTAGAGAATCTATTGCCTCCAACCTTTACTTTGCGACAACCATCGAGATACAAATTTGTTTTCCGATAGAATTGAGGGTAAGTGCTAGTCTTTATTAATTCATTGTTAATAAAGCTAAGATTATTGACCGAACGGGCAAATAGAATAGAATAGTCGTAATGTCTAAAAATATTCTTCTCGATACGTATATTATGATGATATGCAGGAAAATCATTTCCTGATGGACGAACTGAAGGAGTTATAGATATAACGGCTTCGCCCCATCCCCATGGATTGTCTAGAATATTATTCCCCGATGTATAACAATCCTCGAATACATTGTTTCGGATAACCACATTCTTTACAGCACCCGATTCGAACCACAAATCTGTATCTCCTTCGATGAGAATGGCAGCTCCGGCAGAACTGAAGTAATTATTTTCGATGAGTATATTCGCCGGTGTTGTTACTAAAATCGATCGTGCACGATTCTTTTTTTGCATTTTGCAATTGCGAACAGTAAGGGTAGGGGTGCGGTCTTTATTTTCCAGAAGATCACCTGTTTTTACTTTTCCTATTATCGAGCGGTCGAATGTAAGAATGTAGCCTTCCAGTTTGTTTTTTTCATCATATTGAGGATGCTGTGTCATCACTCTTAGCTTATAATTACGCTGCATTGTAGCAGAATCCAAAGCCCATGCATTCGCTTTGGGGTCGAAGCCTATATATCTTCCATTAGAGGCAACCATGACAGTCTTACTGTCTAGTATTTTTGAGACTTTGGCATACATTCCGTGTATATTCATAAAGTCGTCACCCGCACCACTCACCGAGCAATTATCGAAGAGGATATGGCCTTTGCATCCGTTGAAGTGCGTTGCATCGGCTATGGTACTAAAGGCTCTGCCTTTAGTATCATTATTTATGATATGCACATTCAGCAGGCTGATATTTTCGCTCTTATATCCATGTACACCGCAGCTCAGAGTGTGATATATGTTTATATTTTCCAGCTTGGTGTCGATACTTTCTTTCACCTCTATTCCATTTGTAATATATGTCCCGTGGAAAAACACAACTATCGTTCCGTTTTTGGGCTTTATCAACGGTTTGAAATGAAAGCGAACCACATTTTCACCTAAGCAGCTAACTTTGGCATTGTATAGATCATTTCCCAAGGGACGGTCGCGAGTTTGATAAATAATATTTTTCGTATCTTCATCATACAGATTGGTGTATTGAGGTACAATTCCCTTGCGCCATCCTTCGCCCAAGAACCAAATAGAGTCATTCACTATTTCGTAAGGATATTCCTTTTTGTCAATAATCACATCCATATATTCGTCTATAGTTTTTATTATCTTAGCTTGAGAATTATATGGACGGTCCCAATCTATATTGAAATTCTTTAGATGGATATTACTGGACTTATAGATATAGAAAGGCATTACTTTTCCATGAAAGATAAAATCGGCACTGTCTCCGTCTATCGTAACATTTTTCATCAGCTCCAAATCGAATGCAATTGTAGCTTTGTCATTACTCTGCCTGACTGGGTCTGCATAGAAATCATATCGTCCCTTTTCGAATATCAATGTTAGTGATTTGTGATTTTTGTTATCTTCTAAAAGTCTTTTTAAAAGAGGGATTGAGTTTTCTTTATTATTGGGTCGAATACCATATTCCGAAACCTTTATAGTATGGCTACTTACATGGATAGATATGCCGGCTAAAAGAAAAAAAACGGTCAGGACAATCCTGTTTTTTTTGTTATTCATGATTATATCTACTCTAAAGTTTTTTATAATGTATACTTGAGTTTTCTCTAAGCTTCGGAAACAAATGTATTTACATAACGCCCTATACTCTATACCTATGAGTATAAAAAGTATATATAAAACTAAGTGTAATATAGGGGTATGTGTAAAATAAACAAATATGCATCTACTCTAAACAAATATATATAAATGTGTTTTATGTATTCCGAATCTATATTCTATCTTTAGTGCTAAGATTTTGTACATACAATATCTGTTTTTAATTCTCTTTTCCGATTTTTAGTCGGGTTATAAGTAAGAATGCATTTTTGTTCATTTAACCTACTTACATGAAGATCATAATTTCCCGAAATTGCATTACGCTCTTCTTTTTCTGTCTCACTATTTGCTTATCGGCTCAAGTAGATGACGTGATAAAGAACTATATCCATATTAGCAAAAATGATGGCATAGTCAATAATAATGTGACCTCTATATCAGATGATATCTATAAGCGTATATGGATAGGAACAGCCAAAGGCTTGAATATATACGATAGTAATCATCTTACTACTATTCAGCGATATTCGGGTTCGTATATCTATTCGCTGTATGATACAGGCAAGGAAATGCTAATTGGAACCCAAGGATATGTAGAAGCATATAATTATGATTTAGGAACATTTTCGCGTATAACATGTGAAGAAAAGGATATAGAATATACATCATCTATTTTTCGGTACAACGATCAGGTTATACTTGTAGCCAATGGTTCTATTTATAGTTTCGATGATGGGAAGCTGAGTTTGATAAAAAAGAATGTGCCATACCATATAATGAGTGTAGACAAATTTGGTACTATGTGGGCATTGCATCGCGAAATGGTTTATAAGATAGATGCAAAATTCAATATTATAAAATCTTATAAACTTACGAGTTCCGACCATTCTCCATTGATAGGAATCTGCTTATACCCCGATTCGAAAGGAACGATATGGATTGGTACTGTAAAAGATGGGCTTTATCGGTATAATCGAGCTTTTGATGATTTCAGAAAAGAAAACTTGGTGTCGGCCTATAATATTAACGAAGTAGAGAATATCGGCAGTATAAATGAGGATAGATACGACCGCCTATGGATTGGGCACAATAGCGGCATAGCTGTGTATGACTATAGCAACAACTATTTCAAAAACTATATGCTTGAGAATAGCTATAATATAACCTTGACCACAACTATAACAAATATATATAAGACGAAAGATCAGAATATGGTTCTCGGAACCTTTTTTACAGGATTCTTTTATATCAAAGAACTAAACTCCAATATACAGTTCAGTAATCTTGCCGACTTCAGTAAAAAGACGGGGGTCGTCACAGCCAATGGTATCGTAAAAGATAAAAGCAATCGTCTTTGGGTAGGAACCAATTGCATGGGAATAAGTCTTCTGGATGCAAAAGGAGAACTGATAAAGCATATAAACCATAGTAATGCTCAAATAAATGACAACATTGTTTCTCTTGAATTGGATGGGATGGATAATGTTTGGGCCGGATCGCTATCCACAGGGTTATACAAAATTGGATCGGGTGGAAATATAACTCATTATATCAATCAGCAAAACGATCAGACATCGCTTGTCGGTAGCAAAGTATATGCCCTATATTCACTCAATAGCGATAGCCTGATTGTTGCCAGCAACAAAGGTGTAGACGTATATATGTATGGCAAAAATATTTTCTCCAATATAGTAGGTGCTACATCCCAAGATTATGCATTTTCGGACATTTACCAATATAGAAATTATATTTATATAACAGACCTGTACTCATTTTTTCGTTTCGACAGAAAATCGGGTAAAGTCGAAAAATTCAATTATCCGCAATATCAGGACAATCAGTTTCAGTGTAGCTATGTAGACAGGCAAGGTCGTTTGTGGATTGGTACGGCCAAAGGGGAAATTTTGTTATTTGACAATGACACTCTCGCCACTTATATTTCAGACAAAAAGATGCTCTATAATAGCATTTCCAACATTCAGGGAGATAATAGTCAAAATCTGTGGTTGACCTCAGGTAATGAAATATTCCGAATTACGCTGGGAAAAAAAGTGAGAAGAATAAATTTGGCTTGGGGACTGGGAGAGAATGAATTTAATGTAAGGTCTTCTTATATTGACAAAGATGGAGTTATCTACTTTGGCACGACAGATGGGTTAATTAATTTTCGTCCTCAAGATATAGTTATACAAGACAAACAGCCCCCCGAACTTTATATTTCAGACTTCCGTCTATTCAAAAACTCGGTTATACCGGGAGAATCGGATATATTGGAAAAGCATATAAATAACACGAAGAAAATAACTCTCAATAACCATCAAAATTTCATTTCATTCCTCGTTTCCAGCATCGACTTCACTCCTGATGAGGGTATTCCCTACAAGTGTGTATATATGCTCGAAAATCTTGACAGTGATTGGTATGAGGTAAATCCGGCATCAAACGAAATTACTTTTACCGGTCTTTCAACAGGAAAATATATCCTTCATATAAAATTAATAACAGAAGATGGAGAAACTTTGGCTACAAAGGAGATAGAAATAAATGTAAGGCCTCCATTCCTGCTTAGTTGGTATATGATTGTATTATACATCATCCTATTATCTGGTATTTTATGGCTTATAAGTGGATTTGTTAAGAGGCAGCGGCAAACGAAAGAAATAATCAACAAAGCTAAACGCAAACAAGACGAATTGACCAGATTGAACTCTTTGAAGTTAGACTTCTTTACTTATATTTCTCATGAATTCAAAACACCGTTAGCCATTATCTCGACACTCCAAAACGAAATAATCCCTACTAATAACGAGCCGGATAGCGACAGCAATATCTTCAAGCGGAATGTAAAACGTCTCGAATATCTGATCAATCAATTGATGGATTTCCGCAATATGGAGTCTCAGCATGCTTCGATAAAGATAAAGAAATACGATATAATAACTTTTGTCGAAGGTATTTATGAGGCCTTTACTCCGCTATATAAACATAAGGAAATAGATCATCAATTTGTAACCGAAATAGACTCTCTCCCTATGATGTTTGATGCCGACAAGGTGGAAATGTTGGTCGGCAATTTGTTGAGTAATACATTCAAACATACTCAGCAAGGAGGGAGGTGCTATCTGAAAATACAAAGAGAAGAAAACGTTGTAGTTATCGATATTTTCAATAGTGGAGCTTGTCTCTCCAATGAGCAAAAAACCATCATCTTTGAGCCTTATTATCGTACAGATACTTCCAGTACTTATCCCAATAGCGGTATAGGTCTGGCTATTGTAAATAGTATTGCCAAACTGCTGAATATAGAACTGTCGGTATTGGCTGTAGAAAACGAGGGGAATATATTCAGAGTGAGGATACCTATTAGCCAAGATGATAAAATGGAGATTAGCACGTCGTCTAACGGAAATAATATTGTCGATCAGATTATAGATAATACGATGTATATAGAGGAACAAACTAACCTGTTCAACGAAACCAGCTCAACGAAATTTCAGATACTAATAGTTGATAATGACAGCGATACACGGAAAATGCTTCGAAAGAAATTACAAGACTATTTTCATGTATTGATAGCATCCACCGCCAAAGAGGCTCTGTTGTTATTGAAATCTCAGAATATGGATCTTATTATCAGCGATATATATATGCCCGAAATGGATGGATATGACTTCTGCCGTCAAGTGAAGAGCAATCCGAAGACTCAGCATATACCAGTATTCCTAATCACATCCGAGCTATCCGGCGAGGCCAGGATGAAGGGATTTCAATCGGGAGCGGATGCATTCTTGCAAAAGCCAATTAATATTCAGGAATTGATATTGCGGCTCGATAATATATTAAGAAGAAAAAATGTTCTTCGCGATTATTATTCCGGTCTCAATCAGTTAACTATCGATAAGACAGAGGTTAATAATGCAGATGAGATATTTATAAAGGAGCTGACCGAATATATAAATGAAAACCTCACCGACCCCGATCTTTCGGTTCATCAACTAGTACAGCATACAAACATTAGCCGTACTCAATTATATTTGAATATCAAGCGGTTGACAGATCAAACACCCTCTCAGTTTATACTGAATATTAAGATGACCAATGCTAAGCATCTGCTCTTGTCCACCGATCTCACCTCATCTGAAATATCATACAAACTGGGGTATTGCAATCCGAATCATTTCAGCCGTCAATTTAAGGAGTTCTACAGTGTTTCTCCTAGCGAGTTCCGTAAACAGTAGTAAACGGTTATTAGTTATTCTATTATCTGTATCCTTCTAATCGTAGCTAGGAATCTCTTTCTTTTTGGTAGGGGAGAAGAATTGTTCGCCCGAAAAGTACACTTTCATGTAATCCTGATGTAGTTTAAATTACCTCGCTTATTATCAGCCTGTTTATCACTTACAAGATAACAGAACTAAAAGACGAATATAAAAAAAGGTGACAAAAGTAACACTTTTCAGCATGTTTTGTATTGTTACTTTTTTCGTCTCGCTATCAAAAAAGCCTTTTAGTATAGATAAAAAAAATCCGTTTTCTTCAATCTTTTTTACAATAAGGATTGAAAGAAAACGGATCTTCTATTATTTATAAGATTGTTAATTCATATTCCTTACACAACGCACATTCACCATTTTCGAAGCTGTGCCATCTCCTTCGCTCCATGGACGAGACAGATAGTGCCATGGAACAATATCATTCGAATTCCAATCAAATATCTCTACCATGTAGGCTGTCGTAGAAGAGCCTACAGTCGTTGTCCAATATCCGGATTTGCCTCCACTGTCGGCGTTGTCGGGGGCACCTACATTGCCATGCCAGAACACCCCTCCGGGAACTAAATTCAAACCGCTACTATTTGTCACTTCCCATTGATTGTTCCAATACTGTGTCGATTTCACTTTCTTGGCCGGATTCGGAGACAAAGTGCTTATCAAGGCATTCCAATCTGAAAGTGTGGATACATGCCATCCATCAGGGCACACACCTTGTATAATACTGTTCTCGCTCGAACCTGCCGACTGCCACGTGCGCAGTGCTGTAGGCCATGTATAATATTGCCCAATCACATTCGCATCTGTTACAGCACCTCCCGTATAGGTTTTCGAAGCCAAATCTACAGTAGTGAAGGCTGTGCCATCGCTGTATTTAGTAGCTCGCAAGTTTGCTCCCATCCAGAAGTTATTCCCTATTTTCGTCACCGGATATGTTTGTGGAAAAGAGGCGTCTCGTTTGTCTACCAACGGTTTTATCATACCTGTCAATTTCATGTTATGTATGTCCGATGGTTCGGTCATTACAGCTACAGTTGTTACTATTCGCCAATAAACAGTTTTGGTCCAATACGAAGCTCCTAAGTCCGATAGCATATCGTCAAGCAGACTGTGAGTGAAACCGACTGTTTTGTTCGTTGTTAGTTCCTTCACTTTCGAGTGCGTCATATCAGCGTTCAAACTGTATTCTATGGCATACGTAACTCCGGTTGCCGAACAATCCCAATTAACTGTAGCAAGGTTTGCTGTTGGTGTCGATACATTGAGAGTATAGGCCGTTGCATCAGTAGGTAATGCTGTCAATTTGATTTTAGGAGCAGCCGTTACCGCCAAAAAGCGTCTTACAGTAAAAGTTCCGGTATGTTTCGAAACAGCGCGTAAAGGATCGTTTGGAATAACCTCCCAATACATTTTCTTTTTTTGTGATGCAACCATTTCAAATTTTTGTTCTAACAGTTGATCAAAATCTATTTGTGAAATTGAATATGCTTTATTGCTTCCGGCATCGAATTCCACCGATACATTCAACTCTTTGTCATACAATTTCACTTTGTAGGTTACTCCTGTGGTGTCACATGACCATTTAAACTGGAACATATCTGAAGCACTCTCTAAAGCAAGTAATACTGTACTGCCTTCAGCCGGCGTTGCCAAAGTCACCTGAGCCGGATCGCGGGCAAAACGTCTTATCGAAATCTCTCTTTCGGCACTATTTTCAATTGGGTTGTTCAAATTCCCTGTTCCTTTTACTCTCCAATAGAGCGGAATACTCTGACCTAGTGCTACTCCATGATTTTTGAGCATGTCATCGAAATATTTATTTGAGAATTCATGCGATTTTTCCGATCCATTTTCTATTTGTATCACATTATCGAAATTGCTATCGAAACTCATTTCCAGGACATAATCTTTTACTTCTGTTTGGCAAGTCCAACTAAATGTTATAAGATTCTCTGGATTAGCCTTGTCTAATGTCAGTTCAGCCAAACTGGAGGGACTATCCAACATGATTACATTTGTAGGTAAATCGCAACGGGTTATCGTCAATTTTCTGATCTCGTCACACCAGCCGGCTTCCGGATCTACAACATCTATAGACCAGTAGATTGTATGTTGTTCTCCTATACCAATATTCATCGAACTTAGTATAGAATCTACTTGCATGGTTGTGAGATAGAAGTCTGTTTTAATTCCGGCTCCTACTTCTACTTTCTGAGTACTCATATCTTCGCTCAAGCTGAATATAAGGTTGTATTCAATATAGTTTCGCTTCGACTCCCACGAAAAACGATAGAGAGAGTCGGGCTTTTGGTAATTTAATACCCATGTGGTATCCTTTGAAGGATATTTAAGAAAAACAGGTTGTCGCCCAACTTCATAAAAATCGTTTTCGGTATTGCAGCTTACCAATACTATGAGAATACCGGTAACTGCCAAAATTGCATTTCTTATCATTTTATTCATGATATTGTCTTTTTAGTGGTTATATGCTCCCATATTTTTACTTGATCCGACAGCAACACCCCAGAAATCATTCGTTACGGGATAGAATCCTCCGTCCGAAACGGTGGTTCCGGTGGCGATAGCAGGGGAGCCGGTAGCCAATTTCAGCCCATTCAATATTTGATCTTTATCTACCAGATTGTTAGAGTTAACAAAGTCCGTAACTAGTTTAACAAAGTTAGGATCTATAGTTATATTTCCACTGTTGTAAGAGCCTGTACCCGGTATAGGTGTTGAATATCCATATACACAATTGTTCTGAAAAATGACTCCTTTATTCGAGCTCAGAGAACCTACGTTTAATTTACAAAACTCATTGGCTGTACCTGTTGTGTTGTAAAATATATTGTTGGCAAACACTAACGAATTAGGGATGTTGGTATAATTATCGAAAGTAATGGCACTATTATCGGCATGTTGTGTTGCCGATTTTGTTTTAATTATCGTATTGTTGTAGAAATATGTACCATCTACACGTCCTACTACATCGATGGCAGACGATATGGTCAACCCATTTTCTTTTACATAGTCGCGCGTGCCGTCATTGATACTTATATTATATCGTACAATAGTACCCTTATGGGTAGCATAACCTTTATCGAAAGCGGCATCGGCAGGACAAAGCAAGAAGAATCCACCCACATTGTTGTATGAGATATTATATTCGAAAAGTGTATTCTGGCAGTTTTGGTCACAGTCGAATGCTTGTCCGTCCCATGTGGCTTTGTGGTCTTGTACTATATTGTAGCGGAACACTGTTTCGTCGCTATGGATACACCACAATCCGGCTGATGCTTCGGCTCGGAACGAAGCCCCTTCGGGGGACCATCCTCCTTCGGCACAATTACGTACGATATTGTTTTCTACAATTGCCTTGTCACAGCTGTTTACAATAATTTGGTCGCCAGGAATACCTTCGAATAGATTACCTCTGAAAATGAAATTCGTATTTGCTTTTCTTTTGCTACGGTCACCGGTCGATACATATCCTGTCAATCCATCACGCTGACAATCTTTGATATGGCAATTTTCTATTACAATATCATTAAAGCTGCTGGGAATATTACCTTCCAATACATTGTAATAAAAAATACCTGCTCCGCCTCCTTCCAAATGATGTGTCTTAGTACCGTATACATCTTGCACAGTACACCCTTTGATATGTATGTGATTCATTATTCCATTTGGTATATTATCGGCAACAATGCGGATACCAACGCTTTTGGCACGAGGTTGCGCCCCCTTATTGGTTATTTTCAGGTTATGCAATTCCCAGTATTGCACATTGCGTATCAGTATTGTTTCGTCTTTTGTGCCGCCTCCATTTATTTCGGGCAGAGGCAGCTTCTCGTCTCCATATGCCATAATAACAATAGGAGCTTCTTGTGTTCCATTTCCTTTTAGGGTAATCGTACCATTATATACGGTTCCTCTTTTTATCAATATTGTATCTCCCGGTGTCCATGTCCGTTCGAGAATGCGGTCTACGCTTTCCCAAGCTTGCGATGGCGAATGTCCGGTATTATAATAAGCTCCGTTTTCGGGATCGATGTAGAACCGCTTTGGATAGAAGCTATTATCTATCTCCTGGGGATCAGGATTATCGACCAAAGAATCATGACACCCTGTTGCAAACAAGGGTAGTGCTAATAACCAGCATACATATATTAGTCTGTAAATATTCATCTTGCTCTTTTTTAGGTTACTTTATTTCATCCATAATACATCTTATCGGGTAGCAACGGTTTTCTACACCTGGAATAGCTGAATAGCCTTGCAGATAAATGCCTTCTACATCATCGTACATAGACATTAGCGTTGCTTTATTCTTATCGTCATCCAATGCCGCTTCACCCCATGCAAATTGCTGTCCTTTGAGGTATGGCGTAGAACTCCAAAATCCTGTGAAAGGGTTTCCATCGTCCAACCCCTGTGTTATAAACCCAACGCCCTCATGCCAATAGTATCCTGATGCTATGATGTTTAGCTTTGTACTATTGGTTATATTGGCAGTCGTTTTCCAATAAGATGGATCTTTTACCAGATTGCCTCCCGATTCGGTTCCTAAATATCTTCGCAGTTTATCAAACTCGGCCAACGAAGGTACATGCCAACCATCTGGGCATATGCCTTGTATATTCTCTTTATTGAGTGTTGCTGCTTTAGCTTCATCCCACGATATGCGAACGGTTGTAGCCCACGAATAATATCCTCCGGCCTTAGCATTGTATATCGGATCGCTGGTATAAGCCCCCTTGTATGGAAGAGGAAGAGGTGTCCCATCCGAATATTTTTTTGCCCGTAGGTTTTCGGCCATGATGGTCATCAACGATCCATCGTTCAAGACGAACTGTCGGGCTTCATATTCTTCACCATCCCGTTTGTCTACAAAACTTTCTACTGCCAGTATTGCATTAAAGTATCGCCATGTGGTAAATACTTCTCCGTTGGTGTTTTGTTCTACTTTCCAAAAAAATCTTTTGATACTTGTAAAATCGGGCCATACCTCTCGTAATACATTCAGAAACTCCTGATTTGTTACTTTCAATGAATCTTTGGATCCTACGTCAAAAACATAAGGATTCTGAAAATGCATATCCGTATCGAAATATATCTTGTAAGTAGAATTGGGTCTTGTCTCCCAAGTAAAAGTCTGAAGTGCATCGGGCTTGAAAAAATCTATTTTTACAGTTGCTCCTTCGTTCGGATAGATTGCCCGTGCCCATGTAGGATCCACATTCTCTACTTTTTGTTCGCAGGCAGTAAGTAGTATCAGTGCGAATATTGCTGTATATTGTATTATCTTTTTCATATCATCACATATTAATAATTCGGATTCTGATCATTTTTGATCATAGGGTTGGCATTTATCTCTTTTTGAGGGATTGGCCAAAGGTAGTCCCTATCCTTATTAAAAGATCGTTTGTCGATAATTATAGATTCGTATTTCCAATCGGAGGTAACATTTCCATTCCAGTACCATTTTAGTTTAGACACATCTAAGCCAATGGCATCTACCATTACTTTTTCGGCAATCTTCCAACGGCGAATATCGAACCAACGTTGTCCTTCGTGAAAAAGTTCGACACGGCGTTCGTTCCTTATCAAAGCTCGCATTGTTTCCTTGGTCAGATTTGGCAGAGACTCCGATAGCGTAATCATCCCCACACGATTGCGCAATTCGTCTATCAACGGATATACATTGGCCGGTCCGTTTAGTTCGTTTTCGGCTTCAGCCCATGCCAATAGCACTTCGCCATATCGCATTATTATTTTGTCACAACCATCGTTTTGTGTATTAGCCAGTTTTTCGTTGGCTCCTTTCTTAGGACGGAATCCCGATATATTAGCCCAACTGGCAGGTATCCAATTTGCCTGGTAACGAGATTCGGCGTCTAAGCGATATTCCGATCCGGGACAAAGAATAGACATATGCAGGCGAGGGTCACGGTTGCTAAAAGGATGATCGGGATCATAAGACGCATCTTTAGGTATAGAACCACCGCCGTCCGCTTCCAGTGTCTTGATCGGAAGTCCATTGGCGGTGAAGAAACTCTCTACCATAGGCAAAGTCGTCTGGAAAGAATTCCAATGATACCAAAGCATTGTCATATAACTGGAACGAAGGTCGGTTGCATAATTTATCTTCAAGATGATCTCTTTGTTAGATGTATCCGTTGTACCTTCTTCTAGAAATAATTTTGAGAAATTGGGATATAAAGTATACCCTAATTTCTTAATTTCTTTAGCTGCATCTATTACTGCCTGATTGTTGTTTTCATATTGAGCAATGCGTAGCTTCAGCATATAAGCTGCGCCTTTAGATGCTGATTCGCCTCCAAATGAGTGTTTTAGATTTCCGATTGCAAAATCTATATCATCGTGCATAAATGCCAATACTTTAGATATTTCCTCGCGAGGCTGATTTTCCATCGGTGAATTTTCGTCCAGAAGAGGAACTCTTCCATAAAAGCAAATCAAATCGTAATAGAATAAGGCTCTTAAGAACCGAGATTCGGCCATAATCGAATTTTTGTCCGTTTGCGACAGCGTTTTGTTCGATGCCAGACCTCGAAGCAACGAGTTGCTGCGCGAAATAGCTTGCCAATCCCTTGTCCATTTATATTCGGCCCACCAGCTTGTTGCTGTTTGCGTGCCTTTGGCAAATTCAGCAGAGAACTCCCATGTATTGGGGTTGAATGAGTTATCCGACATATTTTCCCATGTGTAGGGCGTTATATAGCTCGGGCTTTCGTCGTATAAGCAAGAATAAATACCAGCCAACAAGCTTTTAGCCTGATCTATATCTTTCAAGAATGTATCGGGAGATGCTTTGTCGGTAGGGACAGTATTCAGGTAATCGGAACAAGAACTTGCCGACAAAAGAAGCAATACTGCTACAATATATTTTAATGAGTTCTTTTTCATGACTTAGAATGTTACGTTTATACCTGCTGTAAATGTCTTAACTAAAGGGTAGGAGTAGATATTGGTTGCGTCTATCCCTGCTCTTTCGGGATCAAATCCCTTATACTTGGTGAGGGTGAACATATTTTGTCCACTGACAAACACTCTGGCTCCTGTAATGCTTATCTTATTTAGCAGAGAACTTGGTATAGTATAACCTAGTTCTATATTTTTGCAACGCAAATAAGACATATCTTCTACATAGTACGCCGACTTGATGGCCGATCGTTGGCTATCTATAAATACCCGCTGATAGGTATTGTTCGGCTTTTCGGGAGTCCATCGGTTTATCATCCATCCAGCACTATTGTAGTTGTTGAAGAATGGCGAAACCAGTTCGCCTGAGCTCCAACCCTCGCCACCCAATACGCCTTGCAGGAAGATAGTGAAGTCGAAACCTTTATATCTGGCTCCTGTAGAGAACGAGAACAAGCAGTCGGGTGATGGATCACCAAGAGCAACACGGTCGTTGTCTTTGTCTATAATGCCATCTCCATTTTGATCTTTGAAGCGGATGTCGCCCGGAGCGGCTACAAGTCCTGAGTATGAGTTGACAGGGTTTCCGTATCGGTCGAAAGTTTTCAGATGATTATGAATCTCTTCTTCGTTCTGATAGATACCTTCCACTTCGTAACCATATAGTGTATTGATGGGTAAGCCTTCTTGTAACAAAATACCTTTTGTATCATTGAGGATAGGGCTCATACCTTTCAGATCCAATATTTTATTTTTATTGAATGACAAAGTCGCATTTGCATTAAAATCGAACCCTTTGAATAGTTCTTTGTTATATCCCAATGTGAATTCATATCCCACATTGCGCATTTTACCTGCATTCTGCCAAGGATCTTCAGTAAATCCAAAAGTACTGGATACCGGTAATTGCATCAGAATATTGTCTGTTTGCTTAATATAGAAGTCGGCCGACACTGAAAATGAGTCGAAGATAGTGAAATCTAATCCTACATTCTTCTGTGTTGTCGTTTCCCATGTCAGGTCTTTATTGGCAATGTATGATACTGCCGATCCGGTTACACTTTGTTTATTCCATATATAATTAGCTGTTCCTACCGATAGAATATCTATTCCGGCATAGGAACTCCATATTTTCTCATTTCCCAGTTGCCCCCATGATCCACGTACTTTGAGTTCGTTTACCCAAGGTAAGCCTTTTTTGAGGAAAGGTTCTTCCGAGATACGCCATCCGGCCGAAAAAGAAGGGAATAGACCCCACTTATTATCTATTGCAAATTTGGAAGATCCGTCGTAACGCATGTTGGCTTCGAATAAGTACTTATCTTTATAATCATAGTTAAATCGCCCAAATAGAGACAACGATCTGACAGTGGAAGCCCACGCACTATTTTTCTGTGTGGCAGGATCTCCTACTTCGAGGGTTGGCAGGTTGGCTGTTAAGCGACTACGCTGTGTTTGATAATATTTGCCTTCCCACTCTGATTGCTGTGCTCCTCCCAATACCTTGAAGTGGTGGTCGTCGTTTACATTCAGCCAATAAGAAAGGGTTGTATAGCTCGATGTTGTGCCATAGCGATAGGTACTCTCTCTTATCATCGATTCACGCGATGAATTTTTACCGATTGTCTGTTCGCCATTCGATCCGGTCTCTATTGTATACAAGCTAATATTTGGAGCATAAGTTTGTCCGAATTCCATATTGTAATCGTAACTAACAGCTCCTTCCAGTTTCAGTTGTTTAGTTATTTGAAATATTGCATTCAGATTTCCGGTAAAGCTTTTTTTATCCAATCCTTTCTTACCTCCAGCTTCGCGCACTGCATCGTTATAAAACCATGACGTCCATCCATATCCTTCCATTTTGGCTACAACGGTAGGGTGCATTTGAACCACACGAGCCAATGTCGACTCTGTTCCATCGACCAAATCGGTTTGATTGCCAACATAACCAGATATGTTAGCGGCTATTTTTAATTTATCGTTTAAGAAGGATGTGTTTACATTCGACCTGAAAGAATATTTTTTGTAATCTGTTCCCTGCAATATTCCGTTCTGATCTAAATAACCAAGCGATAGGGTGTATGTCAATTTTTCTGTTCCGCCATTTAGTTTCAAATAGTGATTTTGTTGAGCAGCAGGTTTGAAATAAAAATCAGCCCAATTGCGATCAGGATATGCAGCCAGATCATCACCTAGTCGGAAATTATTTATATACTCGTCGCTATATAATTTTTGCATTCCCGAATTGATTCGGGCTTCATTATATAATTCCAGAAAATCGACAGAACCGAGCAGGGAAGGGTAGCGGGTAACATCCTGAACGGCAAGGTAGCCATTGTATTCGATCGACATTCCTCCGCTTTTACCTTTTTTGGTAGTAATAAGGATAACACCGTTTGCAGCCTTGTTACCATAGATGGCTGCCGAAGCGGCATCTTTTAGTACCGTCATAGACTCAATATCTTTAGGGTCTACTTTATCGAATGAAGATTCGAATCCATCGATGATGACTAATGGCGAAGAATTGTTTAGAGTACCTATGCCTCGGATTGTGATTGTACCACCATCCGAACCCGGCTGTCCCGAATTTTGTGTTACTTGTACTCCTGTAACTTTGCCCTGAAGAGCTAATGATACATCTGTTATAGGCCGATTTTTGAAGTCGGCGGTAGATACATTGGCAACTGCACCTGTCAATTTTTCTTTGCTTGTCGTTCCGTATCCAACGACTACAACATTGCTCAGTTCGATGCTGTTTTCTTCTAAAACAATAGTTAGTGGTTGAGATGATGTGACTTTGACTATCTGTTTTTTGTAGCCCATGAATGATATCTCCAAAGTTTCGCCTACATGGGCATTTATGGAGAATTTTCCTTTTTCATCGGTAGTTGTGCCTATTTGTCGATTCTGAATTTTGACAACGGCTCCAATAATTTCTATATTCTCTACATCCAAAACCTTTCCTTGTACAAGGATTGTAGATCCTGTTTGGGCTGATGCTAATTGTGCATGGAACAGTCCTATAAACAATAGAATCCACCAAATCTGTAAATGCCTGTTGATGTGAATTTTCATTTGTCCATCGTTTTAAATTTATAGTTAACAAATCATTTCGAGTGATTTCAACTGCTAAAGTAGGTATTACGTGAAATATTATTTTATATGGTTGTTTTTATTTTATACATTACAAATCTGCAAATAGACATTGGTGGGGAAAAGAACAAATGTATATGTAGTGTAAACATATATATATCCTATGATAGATTTAAGCGATAACGATTTTTATATTGTTAATATTTTGATTATTTAATTTATTAATGCCAATCAGTAGTCGAACTTATCCGCCAATTTACTTGGTTAACATATTGATTAAAATCAATATATACTCTTTCCTAGCCAAACAGTACCTCATATAATAAAAACTCTAATTTTTATATTTTTCGAATCACTCCATACTTCGTTTTGATGAAATCAGATGAATAAAATAAATTTTGAAGTTCTTCTATCGTAATTAATCAATTTTATGCAAAAAAATTTATACGTTTGACTTTTCTTTTGTGAGGCTTAAACAATTTTAGCATGAATAACTCAAATGAACTCAATGCTATTCTGAAAAGGATATCTGAGAATGACCCTTATGCCTTTCGTTTATTCTATGATAAGTTCTATATTCAGATATATCGTTTTGCCAGTTATTTTATAAAAAATAATGAAACTAAAGAGGAAATCATTTCTGATGTTTTTTTTAGTATATGGCAAAACAGATTAGAATTATTGAATATAGATAATATTGTCGCATATCTTTTTACTATAACCCGCAATAGAGCTCTCTATTATATCAACAAATCAAAGAATATTGAATCCTTAATTATCGATGATATCCCCTTGGGGATGGCCTCGAGTGATTTGACTCCCGAAGAGATTTATATCAATGAAGAACTTGTTTTGGCTATACAGAGTGCAATAAATGAATTACCCGAACGATGTAAACTGATATTTCTGATGGCCAAAGAAGAAGGCTTGAAATACCGAGAAATAGCTGAGATTTTATCCATTTCGGAAAAAACGGTAAATGCACAAATCGTAATAGCTATTAAAAAACTTGCTTATATCTTAAAGAAAAAAATAATTGTTTTTCTAGCTATTATATAGGTAATATCTCCCTTTTATATATTTTTTCTATAAAAAGATACTTTTTTCAGGGAAAGGCTTAGATGTCTTTCTTTTTTTTTTACTCTATATTAATATAAACCCACGATACAATGATAAAAGACAATCCTGAAATATTGCCTGCGATAGTGGCTGTAATAAATAAGACGGCAACTAATGAAGAAAAGATGTTAGTTGATAACTGGCTTTCAGAAGACGAAAAAAACTATGCTATTTTTGAAAAATTACAAAAGATAAGATATAACGGATCATTTGAGCATGCTTATGACTCTAAAGAAAGAATATTTAATATTATTCAGAACAGAGTTTCTAAATATTCATATAAGAGAAAGACAAAAATGTGGCAATATATATCTGCCGCTTCAATTGCACTTCTTATCATCATTGGTGGCCTAAGTTTATTTTCAACAATAAAATCTACAGATGAAAATATATCCTATGTAGAAACTAAATGTGAATATGGCTCAAAATCAAAAATAACGCTCAGTGATGGCAGCATTGTAGAATTGAACTCCGGATCGGTCTTGAGATATCCAAACTCCTTTTCAGGAAAAGAACGAGTGGTGGTATTAGAGGGTGAGGCATATTTTGATGTAGCGAAAAACAAACAACAACCTTTCGTAGTAAAAACTAATAGTATTAATGTAAAAGTGCTGGGTACTCATTTCAATGTTAAGGCATATTCTGATGATAATAAGATAATCACAACTTTATTGGAAGGTTTAGTGAAAGTTGAGAAAACAGATTCTTTACTAAACGAACAGTCTATCATATTGTCTCCGAATCAGCAATATGTATTTGATAGACTATCCGGATCGGTCAATATAAATGAAGTTGATGCTTCTATGTATGCCACATGGCGGAATGGTGGTTACTACTTTGATGCCGAAACGTTTTCCGATATTGTAAAAAAACTCGAAAGAGGCTTTAATATTAGGATTGACATAAAATCACCCCGACTCCAAAACGAGCTGTTCTCGGGAGTCTTCGACAGAGGCGAGAGTATTCAACAAATTCTCGATTTATTCAAAAAACATCGGAAATTCGATTATAGACAAGCAGGAAATGTAATAGAAATATACGAAATCTAAGATCTAATAACTAATAATAAAAACACTAAAGACCATGGACACTTCATAAATGTAAAAAAGAATCGGAAAATGTTAGCTCCATTTCCCGATTCAGTAAGTTTTCGCAATAAAGTTATCTCAAAATTATTAACTAAAACTAATGCTAAAGTATGAAAAATTATTTTAGAAAAACATTTTTTGCACCTCTTTTTTACCACAAAAGACTTTTTAGAATTATGAAACTGACTCTATTTCTTACAGTTGCAATTGTGTTTTCATTATCAGCATCGAACAGCTATTCTCAAAATATGAGAATGAGTTTAAAACTTGAGAATGTCAAACTGAAGAATCTTTTCTATGAGATTAAAAAGCAGAGCGACTTCTCTTTTTTATACAATAACAATGAACTTGATAATGAGAGTCGAGTAACGCTTTCAGTTAAAGATCGTACTATAAGTGATATTTTAGACATTGCCCTTAAAGGCAAGGGTTTGGCGTATGAAATAGATGGAAAATTTATTCTGATCTATCCAGCTGATTCTAACAAGAAAGAAGAGTTGAAACAGCAGATTCAACAACAACAAAAGAAATCCATCAGCGGAACTGTGAGAGATGCTAAAGGAGAACCGATTATTGGTGCTAGCGTTGTTGTCGAAGGCACAACGAATGGGGTTGCTACTGATGAAAACGGGGCGTTTAACTTATCTATTACAACTGGCAACTCTATAAAAGTTAACTTTCTGGGTTTTACCGAAAAAGTACTTCCGATAAATGATCAAACCAAGTTTGACATTATCTTGCAAGAAGACACAAAGTATTTGGATGAAGTAGTTGTGGTAACATATGGAACCCAAAAGAAAAGAGACATAACAGGTGCCATCAATACGATAAAAGGAGATGCCTTGACTGATATACCGGTAGCCCAGATAGGACAAAAACTTCAAGGTCAGGTAGCCGGTGTGCAAATAAATCAAACATCCGGAGCTCCCGGACAAGGTATGGCTTTTCGTATACGCGGCGCTGCATCTATCAGTAATGCAAGTGAGCCATTATTTGTTGTAGATGGAATTCCAATATCAACAGGATTAAATAATATAAACCCCGATGAAATAGAAACTTTCTCGGTACTCAAAGATGCTTCTGCTACGGCTTTATATGGATCTCGGGCAGCAAATGGAGTAATACTCATTACTACGAAAAAAGGGAAGAAGGGAAAAACACAAGTTACTCTACACGCAAATTACGGCGTTCAATCTGTTAATGGATTGCAGGAGATGAATGTCATGAATGCCCGAGAGTTTGCCCAGTTCAAGAAGGAGTTTTATGAAGATCAAATTAAATACGAAGGATCAACAGACCCTGTGCCTGAAATGTATCAGCATCCCGAACAGTACGGAGAAGGTACCAATTGGTATAAATTATTATTAAGATCGGCTCCTATTCAGAGTTATAGTTTAAGTGTATCCGGCGGAAATGATTTTATGACCACAGCCGTAATCGGTGGATACTTCAAGCAAGAAGGAGTCGTGAGAAACTCTAATTTCGAACGCTACAACCTACGTGTCAACAATGAATTCACATTGCACGAAAAAGTTAAACTAGGCTTTAATGTAGCCCCTGTATTTCAAATATACAATAACCAAAACACTGATGGATACCGCGAGATTCTAAGTGCTTCTTTGATAGCTGACCCATGCCAAAGTCCTTATAATAAAGATGGAAGTCTGAAGGTATCACTCGAATCGCCGGGAATGTTTGGACAGCCAAACTGGCTTCGCTATCTGGACGGACGATTAAACAATACGAGAACCATAACCTTGATAAGCAACGCTTATGCGAACATTGATATATGGAACGGATTGAAATACAAATTTCAGGCTGGAACCGATATAGGCTACTCTCGAAATCGCCAATGGGCATCATCTCTTGTTGGTGGTGGATTGTTTACACCTCCTCCGGTAAAGGCTGAAGGCTCTTATGATACTGGAACATACTATAACTGGACAATAGAGAATATGCTGTCTTACGACAAAACATTCGGAAATCATGCGATTAGTCTCTTGCTCGGATATTCCGCCCAAAAAGTAAATTCGGAATTCAGCTCTATCACCGGAACTGATTTTGCTGACGATGAGGTACCTTGGCTCGATGCCGCAGCCACAACAAAAGGTTCGAGTTCGACCACCGAATGGACTGTGGCCTCACTTATCGGACGTGCCAATTATACATATAAAGACCGTTACCTACTTCAAGCTACAATTCGTAAGGATGGCTGTTCCAGATTCGGAGAAGGGAACAAATATGCTACATTCCCTTCAGTTTCGGGAGGATGGATTGCCTCGGAAGAATCCTTTATGAAACCGGTGACCAAAGTAATGAACTATCTGAAGTTAAGAGCTAGCTATGGTGTCACAGGTAATAACAATATTGGAGACTACAGTTATATAGCTACATTGAATAAAAATAACTATGTACTCGGTGGAACACTAGCACCCGGAAAATCATTAGGCAACATAGGCAACAATGACCTTACATGGGAAGAAACAAAACAATTAGATTTGGGTGTTGATGTCGGATTCCTCAATGACCGGATTTTCTTCATGTACGATTATTATAGCAAAATTACAGACGGATTGCTATATCAGATAGATATCCCTTGGTCATCGGGGTTCAGCGATATTTCGGCTAATGTTGGCCGATTCGATACATGGGGACATGAGTTTACGCTAGAATCTAGAAATATAGTAGGAGATTTCAACTGGAAAACAAATCTCAATATAACAATACCCCGTAATAAAGTTGTAAAATTAAGTACTAACAATACGCCTATAGGAGGGGACGAACGTTATGCCGACTGGAATAGATTACAAGTAGGACAACCGATCGGTGTATTCTACGGATATGTTTTCGACGGAGTTTATATGACTCAAGAAGAATTTGATACTCAACCTAAACACTGGTCATCGGAGGTTGGTACTGCCCGAATGAAGGATGTTGACAAAAATGGTTATATAGACGAAAATGACAGAACAATCATAGGTAATCCCAATCCGGATGTCCTGTATGGTATTACAAATGAGTTTTCGTGGAAGAATTTTGATTTAAGTGTATTGATCAGCGGCCAACTTGGGGGGGATGTGTTTTTAGGTTCTTCCGACAATTCGTTCAATCTTGATGGTGTATTCAACGTAGATCGTGAAGTTAAAAATCGTTGGCGTTCGCTCGAAAATCCAGGAAATGGTAAAGTGCCTAGAACACTAACTGGTACAACTGAGATATTCCGTCTAAAACATAGCGGATGGGTATATGATGCATCGTATATGACCTTACGAAATGTTACATTAGGATATACAATTCCGTTCAAACCGAACAAATATATATCAAAGGCTCGTATATACTTCTCAGGACAACAATTATTCACTGTAACCGGTTATCCTGGACTAAACCCCGAAATAAACAATAATGAGGCCGGAAAGGGTCTTAGCTGGAGTGGAATGGGTGTTGATATGACTACATATCCTATTCCAAGAACATTTACTATCGGCTTAGATATTACTTTTTAATAATATACAAATTAGTATTCAAAATTATTGATTATGAATAAAATATATATAGCATGCCTATCTGTAATGTTGCTATTCTACTCATGCAATGAGAGTTTTTTGAACCTCAATCCCGAAAGTAGTTCTACAGAAGCATCGTTTTATAAAACAGAAGACCACTTCAATCAGGCTATAAATGCTGCATATGCAAGCATGCGCACAATTATAAACATTGGCTACATTGTTGGCGAAATGCGATCTGACAATACCCATTATACACGCAACAACAATGAACGAATGGATAGTAATTCATTCCGTGAAGATGTTGCTAACTTTTTAGTTACAAGTCAGAATTATACGGTTTCGGAACTATGGAGCGGCTGTTACAATACAATAGCCCAAGCAAATACAATATTAGCACGTTTAGACGCCACCGATTTGTCCGATACTTTCAAGAACCGCATAATCGGACAAGCCAAATTTATGCGAGCTTGGGCTTACTTCGAACTGGTTCAGTGTTATGCTCGCATACCAATACAATTAACTGAAGTAAAAACTGCTGATCAGGCTTTTCCCGTACAATCTACACCGGAGGAAGTTTATGCGGTTATTATTGATGATGTAAAAGACGCAATAGACAAACTCGAAACAGTCGAATTTCCACAAGACGGTTCTGCAACAAAAGGGGCGGCCAAAATGCTATATGCATATGTACTAATGACCAAACCAAGCCCGGATTACTCAACTGCTGAAAGTCAATTAGATGATATCATAAACAAAATGGGTTACGACTTATTGCCTCATTATGCAGATGTGTTCGATACATCAAAGAAAAATAGCGTTGAGCACATATTTTCTGTACAGTATCAGATGGGAAATCAAGGACAGGAAAGTAACTGGCTTTATCTCTTTATGCCTCGCACAAAAGAAGGGGAACTCATTACTGGTGTGGAGTTCAGCAATACAACATCCACCGGAGGATGGAATGTACCTACACAAGCCATGATCGATTCATACGAACCAAATGACTTGCGTCTCGACCCATCTGTGGCCATCGCAGTAGGGACAATAGAGAACGATGCATTGGTAGTTGCAAATGTATTTAAAGTAGGAGACCCACGTATAAGTAATTATGAAACTGCACTTCCTTTTGTAAACAAATATCGTCACACACATACCAATATTTTCAATACTGACGATAACTGGCCGGTTTATCGCTATTCGGATGCATTATTGTTGATGGCAGAATGCCTTGTCGATCAAAATCGCGGAGCGGAAGCTGTTCCATTTGTAAACAGAGTACGGACACGTGCCGGATTACCTTCTGTATCGGTTGTTACAGCAGATGTTGTAGCCAATGAACGTAAGCATGAATTGGCTTTTGAAAATCATCGTTGGTTCGATTTGGTACGTACAGGCAAAGCAATAGAGGTTATGACAGCGGATGGAGCATATATCAAATCGATAGATAAGGATGTTTCGTCAAGAGCATATAATGTCAAAAAAGAGAATCTTATATTACCTATACCATATAGGGAATTAAGAATAAATAAAAATCTTACACAAAACCCAGGCTCCGAACCTCAGTAAGAGTTATAGGATTATACTCAAAACAGGAGGGCTTCCATAAGAGAACCCTCCTGTTTAAAATCAAAAACAATATTCCATGAAATCAGATATATGTATTTATACCAAGATATTGGTATTGATATGCTTTTTATTTATAATAGAGGCCTCTTGTAAAAGTCAAAACACTTATAACGAAGAGTATAACCTCACGAAATATGTTGACCCATATATAGGAACAGGTGCTCATGGACATGTTTTTATGGGGGCTAATGTCCCATTTGGCGCTGTTCAGTTAGGCCCTACAAATATTTCTCATGGTTGGGATTGGTGTTCAGGCTACCATATTTCCGATTCCACAATTCTAGGTTTTGCTCATATGCATCTTAGTGGGGTTGGTACAGGAGATCTGGGAGATATTGTATTGATGCCGGTTACAGGATATGTAAAATTAAGAGAAGGGATACATGGAGATCAATCTTCGGGCATGTATTCATTATTTAACAGAAGTACAGAAACGGCAACTCCGGGGTATTATGCTGTACATCTCAATAGATACGATATTGATGTTGAACTCACAGCGACGAGAAGAGTTGGTTTTCATAAATATATATTTAAGAACAAGGCTGCATCAGATCCTCGTGTTATCATAAATCTCGAAGCGGGCATAGACTGGGATAGCCCCACTGAAGGATATTTAATACAGGAAAACGATACGGTTGTTTCAGGCTATCGTCTTTCTACAGGATGGGCAAAAGATCAACGAGTCTATTTTACCGCTGTGTTTTCAGAGCCAATCAACAAATTCTCCCTATCAGACTCTGTTTCTGTAAAAGATGGAATCTCTTTAACCGCAAGGAAAGTGTATGGAGAAGTATTCTTTACATCCTCTACGAAAAAGAAAGAAATATTAGTGAAAGTTGCTATTTCTCCGGTCAGTATAGAGGGTGCTAAAAGAAACTTACAGGCAGAACTACCCGGATGGGATTTCGAAAAGGTTAAAGATGAAGCCAATAGAGCATGGAATAAAGAGTTAAATAAAATAAATATAAAGACGAACGATTCGACCGTCCTACGCAATTTTTATACAGGACTTTATCATACTATGATAGCTCCGTCTGTTTTTTGTGATGTTGATGGGGGCTACTTTGGAGCTGACCTCAAAAATCATTATTCAACAGGCTTTATAAACTATACAACTTTCTCTCTCTGGGACACCTACCGTACTGCTCATCCGTTGATGACAATTATTCACCCCGAAATGATGCCGGATATAATTAATACCATGCTTCAGATTTATAAAGAACAGGGGAAACTGCCTATTTGGCATTTGGTAGGAAACGAAACAGATGCTATGGTTGGCAATCCAGCCATTCCGGTTATAGCAGATGCATATCTCAAAGGTGTAGTAGGGTTTGACAAAAATTTAGCCTATAATGCAATGAAAACATCGGCTCTATTAGACGAAAGAGGATTGAAAGAATACAAGGAATTAGGCTATTTACCTTGTGACAAGATGAAAGAATCTGTTGCAAAAGGTTTGGAATATGCTCTTGCAGACTGGGCATTGGCTCAAGTTTCAAAAGAAAGAGATATGAAAGACGACTATGATTATTTTTTGAAAAGAAGTAATTCTTTTGCTCGATATTTTGACAAAAAAATAGGATTTATGAGAGGCATTATGTCTGAAGGTAAATTTAGAGAAGAGCCGTTAAATCCGTTTTTATCGGCGCATAAAGAGAACGATTATACCGAAGGCAACGCATGGCAGTATACATGGTTAGTTCCCCAAAATGTAGAAGGGCTAGTTAACTTATTCGGAGGCGAAAATGAATTTATACAAAAGCTTGACTCATTATTTGTCATCGAGGGAGATATGGGACCCCGTGCTTCGATGGATATAACCGGACTTATAGGACAATATGCACACGGGAACGAACCAAGCCATCACATTCCATATCTGTTCTCGTATGTAGGTCAACCATGGAAAACAGCAGAAAAAGTCCGCAAAATAATGACAACTCTCTACCATGATCGTCCTGAAGGTATTTGTGGAAATGAAGATATTGGACAAATGTCGGCATGGTACATTATGTCTGCTTTAGGATTTTATCCCCTTGCTCCGGCCGGAGGCACCTATGTATTCGGTAGTCCGCTAATAGAAAGAGCTACCATTGATCTGGGAAATGGAAAAACATTTGTCATTAAGGCGAATAATAATAGCCCTCAAAATATATATATACAGAAAGTTTCACTTAATGGAAAGGCTTATACGAAGTCATACATTAATCATGCGGATATTATTGCAGGCGGTGAGCTTATATTTGAAATGGGAAGTATTCCATCTGAAATATTTGGTGTAAAAACAACCGATAGGCCTCAGTCAATACAATGAATTTTGCTCTATAAAATGATATTTCATTCTTTTAGTATTAAGAATATTATGACCATGAAGACTCGAATAATATTACTTCTTTTTGCTTCAATCTGTATTCTTCAGATCAAATCACAAACACAGAAGTATAAAGGATACCCTTCGCAGAGACCTGATATTGATGTGCTTGGGGAATTCAAGTGTCCACCAAAAGGATATGGAAATGTTCCTTTCTATTGGTGGAATGGCGACGTATTGAATACAGAAAGACTCAAAGACCAGCTCGATATACTCTCTTCGGCTGCTATAGACGGGTTTGCTGTAAGTTATATCCATCAAGATCCTGAAGTAGATATTAAGGCTCATAAGAATGGTTTCGGCTTGTTCGGCAAAACCGAACCGGGAGAGCCTAAAATCTTTTCGGAAAAATGGTGGCAAATATGGAAATGGTTTACCCAAGAATGTGCCAAAAAAGGTCTCGGCGTGGGACTAGACGACTATACAATAGGGTGGATCGGCAACGGATATTATCCAGATAAACTAGTAGAAGATTCCAAATTTAAAAATTATAAAGGGAAACTCGAAATACAATCCATAGCGATAA